>CAUJEQ010000030.1 GCA_963169135.1 Chloroflexota bacterium | reverse complement strand
TCCGGCGGGTTTCGCCTGGCGTATGGTGGCCGAACGAAGACGAGGCATGGTGGTGCAGCCAAATTGTCCTCAGCACTCCGGATGTGCCTGCCGCCGCGATCCCGATGCTCGCCCGTCTCTACTGGCTCCGGAGCGCGACCGGTGGAGATACGGGCGATCTAGATGAGTTCGTCGCCTATGGACCTTGGGAGGCAGATCGGGCGGTTGCATATCAGGCCGCGATCGATGCGGGTGCCGTTAGTCCTCCCCCCGCCCATCTCCAAGAACACTTTAATGGGGAGCATCTCGACCATCAGATGTTCAATGCACTCGGCAACCGCCCGACTTCCCATGAAGAGGCAGCAGCCGCGTTCCAGCACTTCCAGGACTTCAGGAGGCGACAGAATGAGCCGCAGGAATAACGGTGAAGGTACATGTAGGCAGCGGCCGGACGGGCGATGGGAAGCCCGGTTGCGCCTCGAAGGCGAGCGCCGGTCGTTCTTTGGCACCACGCAGCGCGAAGCGTTGGCGAAGATGCGAGACGCGCAGCGCAAGGCCGAACAGAACCTCCCCGTACCGCGCGAAACCCTCACGGTCGCCGCGTACCTCGAATCGTGGCTCGCCGGGAAGCGGCAGACGCTCACCATGGAAAGCGCCCGCCGTTATGAGGGCCGTCTCGGCCGACTTCTCCCCCACATCGGCAAACTGAAACTCGCCCGCTTGCAGCCGGCCGACTTGCGGAAAGCCTATGCCGCCATCGGCGCCGAGGTCAGTTCTACCACGGTCCAGTTGAGTCACGGTGTCCTACACACAGCCTTGAAGGATGCGGAGCGGGAAGGGTTGACCGGTCGCAACGTCGCCGGCCTTGTGACGCCGCCGCGCCGCGACACGAAGGAATATCGTTCCCTTCGCCCGGATGATGCGCGGGCGCTGCTCGCGGCCGCGAAGGGCGATCCGCTCGAAGCGTTCTACACGCTGGCGATCACCACGGGGTTGCGGCTGGGCGAGCTCCAGGCGCTCCAATGGGGCGACGTGGACATGGTCCGGCGCCGCCTCCAGGTCCGCCGCACGCTGGCGGTCGACGGCAAACCCGTGTTCTCCGCCACCACAGCGAAGAAGAACCACAACCGCACCGTTTGGCTGAGCGATGGCGCCGCTACGGCGCTCGAGGCCCACAGGGACCACCAGGAGCGCCAGAGGCTCCACGCTGGCGACGCATGGGCGGAGCACGGGCTTGTGTTCACCAGCGGGACCGGCAACCCGCTCGACGGCCGGAACCTTCGCGGGCGGACCTTCCCGAAGTTGCTGGCAAAGGCCGGGCTACCGGCGATGCGGATTCATGACCTACGCCACTCGGCCGCGTCGATGCTGCTTGCCGAGGGCGTCCCCGTGAAGGTCGTCTCGGAGATGCTGGGCCATGCCGACGTGTCCACGACGCTACGCATTTACGCGCACGTCCTCGAAGGCGCGCAGGAACAAGACGCGAACTACATGGATCGGCTCTTTCATGCCTAGTGCCGTAGCAAGTAAGTTGAGCGGGTGAGATACTGCTCCTGGCGGGAGGGGAGCAGGGATGGGCGCGCCACGTCTGAGGTTGCGGTCTCTGACAGCAGAGGAGGAGCAGATCCTCGCGGAGAAGGTGGCCGACAAACGGCTGCCGGCGAGGATTCATGAACGCTACCGGCTGATCACGCTGGTAGGCGATGGGGCGACCCCGGCGGCAGCGTCGCGGATCGTCGGTTGCAGCGATGGGAAAGCCGAGCACTGGGTCCACCGCTTCAACGCCAGTGGTTTCGCGACCTTCGAGAAGAGCCCGGGGCGTACTGGCCGGCCGGTTGTTATCGATGGGCAGCAGGTGCGGGCCCTCATCCGCGTGGCCTTGAGCCGGCCGGAGGATCTGGGACTGCCGTTCACCCAGTGGTCGGTAAGCAAGCTGCGTGCCTACTGCCTGAAGGAAGGGCTGATCCCGCCGATCACGAGTGAGTGGTTGCGCCGCCTGCTGCGGCGGGAAGGCGTCTCCTATCAGCACACCAAGACCTGGAAGCAATCACCGGACCCCGAGTTCGAGGCAAAAAAAACCGCGTCCTCGACCTCTACGAGCAGTGCCCGGAGAACGGCGCCGTCGTCTGCTTCGACGAGTGCGGCCCGCTCGAACTGAGACCGCTGCCCGGCCAGGGCTGGGCGCCAGTGGGCCATCCCCAGCGCTTCCGGGCGACCTACCGGCGGCTCCAGGGCACAGAGCAGTTGCTGGCCTTCTACGACGTCCATGCCGATTGTCTCGTCGGCCAGGTGCGCAAACGCAAGACCGTCGGCGACCTGCTGGCCGTCTTCGCACGGCTGCGGACCTGCTACCCCATGACCACCCGCCTGTACGTTGTGATGGATAACCTCAACACCCACAAGCACGCCCGCCTGAGAGCGTTCATGGCCGACCACAACATCGAGCCGGCCTACACACCGACCTACTCCAGCTGGCTCAATGCCATCGAATCCCACTTCACTCCGCTCAAGAGGTTTGCCATCAACGGCACCGACGACCCCTCCCACGAGTACCGGCGCTGGCGCATCGCCCGCTACCTGACGTGGCGCAACCGCGACAAGGGCAGCCACAACGCCCCCCTCGCCAAACTCTCACGGATTAAATTGTATGGGCACTAGTTGCCGTCACCAATCAGCAGCTGAAGCCAGAGACCGCGTAGCGGCTACACGAGTAGACAGAGTCTCTTCACGGCGGCGCCGACTGGGACAGGCCAAGGTCCACGGCCGCCCGGCTATAGCTCTGGTGTTTGGCAACAGTGAGAACACTGCTAAGAACGGTGCTCACGAATGGCGCCATCCAAAGCACGAACGGTAGTTCCCCACATGCGCGAGGCCGGCGTTCGCGTTCACGGCAGAGCCACCAAAAAGCAAGGAGAGCCACCCGGAGAGGAGATGTCTGCGGGCGAGGCTCCTTCGCGGAAACCACGCCGCCCAGATTCCAGGACGAGGGATACCCGCGACGGGGCCGCCTGCCGGGACGAAAGGAGCAGCCTGCCCGCTGGCTCAGGAATGGCGAGCCGTTCTACGGCACCAAAGCGATTTTCATCACCCCACCCGAACGCGAGCGGAAGAGGTCGTAGGCAGAGGGGGCCTCGTGCAGCGGCATGCGGTGAGTGAAAAGCGGGCCCAGGTCGAATCCCCCGTGCTGGACCAGCATCATCAATCGCTTTAGCCGGATGTGTCCGACCGGGCAAAGCGTGGACACGACCTTCCGGTGGTAGAACGACGGCACCCCTGCTGGCAACGTCACTCCCGGGAGGCCGCCGTAAATGCCGACGCTCGAGAGGGTGCCGCCCTTCCGCAGAACGCGGGTTGCCATGTCCAGGGTGGCCTGAATCCCGACTGCTTCGATGGCAACATCGACGCCCCCACCGCTCGTCAAACGCAAGATCACTCCAACAGGGTCATCCGCCGGATCCACGACGACGTTCGCACCCATCTGCCGCGCCATGTCGATTCGCTCCGGGACTCCCTCGACGGCGATGATGAGGCCCGCCCCGCGTGCTCGTGCACCTGCAGTAGCGCACAAACCCACGGGCCCCTGGCCAAAGATCGCGACAGTGTCACCG
>CAUJEQ010000029.1 GCA_963169135.1 Chloroflexota bacterium | reverse complement strand
CGTAGTACCGTTCGGCCGTGCGGTACCACGTTTCCTGGGGCGTGAAGTACCACAGAATGGGGTCCCTGATCCAGATGCAGGGGCCGGGCTCGTGGTCGATGCCCGTCTCCTCGAGCAGCTCGCGCCTCGCTGCCTCCTCGTGGGTCTCTCCGGGTTCCACGCCTCCTCCGGGCGGGAACCAGAAGCGCTTCCCGGTCTCGTGATCGGGCTCGTCCACGGTGAACAGCAGCGTCCGGCCGCGCTCATCGAGAAGTAGCACCCGCGATGTCGGGCGGTCGAGTGGGTCTTCGCGTGAATGGCCGGCCACGTAGATCTAGCCGGCCCGCTCGACCGCGTTGAACAGATCTGCGAGCTTGCAGCTGAACCCGGGCAGCACGTCCTCACCGTCCACGATGCCGTCTGGCGCGATCTCGGTGCGCGACCGGTTGGCGCCAAGCACGTGCGCCCGGCGGGTGCCCGGGTAGATCACCCAGATCAGCGGGATCCCCGCCGCGCGGAACTCGTCCAGCTTCGCCTCGAACGCCTCGATCTCGTCCCCGGGCGATACGACTTCGACCACAAGGTCCGGCACGACCGTGAGCCACCCCGCAGGAGGCGTGCCACCGGGCAGCCGGCCTTTGCGCACGAACACCAGGTCGGGCTTACGGACGTGCCCCGGCCGGTCCGGCCAGATCGTCATCCCCGTTTCCTGCGGGAAGACCCAACCCAGTTCGCTCGAGCGAAGAAAAAGCCGGACGAGGAAGACGAGTTCACCCCCGATCCAGCTTGAGATGCTCCCCATGGGTACTTCCACGATCTGGCCGTCCACGAGGTCCGCCCCTTCGTTCTCGGGCATGTGGAGGAATTCCTCGGCCGTGTAAGGCCTGGCCGGTGCGGGTGCCGTCATGCGCACCATGGTACCAGAACCGGTCCGCGCCTAGCCGTACACCAGGCTCCGGTCGATCATCGCCCGGCTGATCACCACCCGCTGGATCTGGCTCGTGCCCTCGACGATCGTCAGCTGACGCGCGTCGCGGTAGTGGCGCTCCAGCGGGTGGTCCTTCATATACCCCTGGGCGCCCAGCACCTGCAGCGCGTCGAACGCCACCCGGTTCGCCATCTCCGTGGCAAACGCCTTTGCGATCGAGAGGTTGTGCGCGTACTCCTTCATGAACTTGCCCTGGTCCACCAGCCAGGCCGCCTTGTAGACCAGGTTTCGCGCCGCTTCGATCTGGATGGCCATCTCCGCGAACATGAACTGGATCGCCTCGAAGTCGATCACCGGGTTTCCGAACGCCTTCCGCTCGCGTGCCCACTCCAGTGCATAACCCGCGGCGCCCTCCGCCAGCCCCACGCCGCGCGCGCCCACGGTCGGCCGCATCGAGTTCAGGGTGAGCATCGCGTGGTTGAACCCGGCGCCCTCGTCTCCGCCGAGCAGGTTCTCCGCGGGCACGCGGACGTCCTGGAAGCTGAAGTGGGCCGTCGGCACGCTCCGCACGCCCATCTTGTCGTCCGTCCGATCGATCGCCACGCCCGGCGCGTGCGCGTCCACCACGAACGCGCTGATCCCCTTCGCCCCGGGCCCGCCCGTTCGTGCGAACACGGTCAGCTGGTCGGCCACGGTCCCGCCGGAGATGTAGACCTTGTTGCCGTTCAGGATGTAGTCGTCGCCATCGCGTGTCGCCCGGGTCTGCAAGTTGGCTGCGTCGGAGCCGTGGTCCGGCTCGGTCAGGCAGAACGCCGCTTTGCGGTCGCCGTTCGCGAGGGCCGGCAGCCACTTCTGCTGTTGTTCCGCGGTCCCGCCGAACATGATGGGCCGGGTCGGGAGCCCGCTCAGGACCAGCATGAGACCCGCCCCGCACTCGTACTTCGCCACCTCTTCGATCGCCAGGCACAGCGGCAAGATGCCGTTCCCGGTCCCGCCCATCGATTCGGGGATGGCCATCCCCAGCAGGCCTGCTTTCTTGAATGCCTCGAAGTAGTCGTGGGGGTATTCACCCGTCTCGTCCAGCTCTTTCGCCCGCGGGGCAACCACCTCGCGCGCGATCCGGCGCGCCGTCTCCTTAATGAGCCGATGTTCTTCGGAAAGTTCGAAATCCACGCGTGGCCTCCTGTCGCGGTGAGCCGCTATTGAACCACGAAGGCCCTTCGCGAGACAGGGTCCCGGGCAGGTGGCGCCTCCACCTGGAAACGTGATGTAGTTCATACACGAATATCTCGCGGCGGAGCAGACTGCCGCAGGACCGGTCCACCCATCCCATTCAGGAGCAAGCCCTTGGCAATCCAATACACGAAGTGGCGTCTGCGCCCGGGAGCGGACCGCGCCAGGCTTGGCGACCTCGCACTCGACTGGTGCCGCTACTCACGGAGCATCGACGGATGCCGCAACGCCCGCTACTACTGGGCCGATGCGAACAGCGTCGCTATCCTGCAGGACTTCGAAACAGCTGCCCAGGCGTTCCCCGCCCCCGACGGGCCCGGGACGAAGCTGGGATTCCAGTTGTCCGATGTCGCCGACCGCACGGTCCACGAGATCTGGAGTGACGCCCGCGCCGGGACCGAGGCCTACCAGCGCTCGCGCGCCTGACCACCAGTGAGGGGTGCCCGGGCACCCCTCATGTCTTCGCTCTCCCACCACCCGCGCTACTCGTAGCGCAGCGCCTCCGCGACGGGCACCCGCGCCGCGCCCCGGCTCGGCCACCACGTCATCGCCAGCGAGAAGGCGAACGACGCCCCAATCACCAGCAGTATCTCCGGCCACGGCATCGCGAACGCGATGTCCGCGCCTTCTGTGAAGCTGTCCGAGGTCAGCAGGCTCCAGCCCAGGATCACCCCGCCGACCACGCCGGAGAGAATCCCCATCACCGCGATGAAGCTCGACTCGAGCAGGAACGTCAGCGTCACCGTCCCCCGCTGGTAGCCGATCGCCCGCAACATGCCGATCTGCTGTCGCCGTTCAACGACCGACCGGAAGGCGATGACCCCCAGCCCGGCGATGCCGACCACCAGCCCCAGCGCCATGAACGCCTGGAACATCCGGTTGAACGCCTGGTTCTGCGCCTTCATGTCGTCCAGGATCACCTGCACCGATTCCGCCTGCACGCCCCGGACCGCCAGCGCCGACTCCACCTGGCGCGCCGCCTCGCGAGCATTCACGCCTTCGTCGAGCCTCACGTACGTGCGTTGATACAGCGGCTCTCCGCGCAGCTCGCGGTAGGCCGTTTCGTTCACGTAGATCCCGCCCCAGGTAGCGCCCGGCAGCTGTGCCTTCAACACCCCGATGACGATCAACGTCCGGGCATTTCCGGATGGGTCGGTAACGTTCAGGACGAACGGCGTGAATCGGCTGTCCTCGACGGTCACACCCTTCGCGGTCCAGTTGTAGGCCTCGTTGAACGAGATCCCCACCACCGAGCCGTCCACCACCGCGAAGCCCGCATCTTCCCGGACGGCCGACCACACCGACTCCGCATCCCGGTAGCCTTCCGCCAGCGCGTCGAGCGTTGTCCCGAGCTCGCTGAAGAAGGCGTCGTCGGCCCCGATGAGCGCGTAATACCCGGTGTTGTCTTCCCGCCCGCCCTGCGAGACCTGCACCGGCGCGCCGGCAATCGTGGTCCGGCCGACCCCGGCGATTTCCGCAACCACGGGGCTCCCGGACTCTTCCAGCGCGGCGGGGACGTCCTTCACGCTACTCCCCTGGTTCGCGGTCACGACGAGATCGAGGTTGCCCCTCGCATCGCCGCCCAGGAAGGCCGTGTCAAAGTTCGCCAGCAGCACGCTGAACACCGTCAGCGAAAAGACAATGAGCGAGAACATCGCGATCGTCATGCCGGTCCGGAAACGGTTCGAAAGCGGGTACGCCACCGCCATTTTCAGCGCAGGCGTCAGCGATGGGAACCGTGCGGCTGCGCCTGCGACCAGCGCCGTTGCGGTCAGCAGACCGGCCACAAGGTAGAACAGCTCGCCCAGGCCGTCCGCCGAGTCGCCGAGCGCGACACCGATCGCCGTTGAGGCTCCCGCCCCGGCCACCAGCAGCATCGCCGCCCCGTACGACTTCACCCCTTCGCCCGAACGGAACAGGCTCGTCAGCATCCGCGCGTTGAAGACGATGATCAGGGTGAACGACACCACGATCATGATCCCCGAGAGCACGAACATCTCGATGTCGGCGTTGAACTTCCCGAACAGCTGGTCGTGCGTGTCGCCCGGAAGCAGCCAGTAGGCGGCAAGCACCGCCCCGACGATCGTCCAGAGCGGCCGCGCGGGCGTTTTCAGATGGCGAGCCACGGCCGCCGCCGAAAGTGGCACCAGCGACATCCCCAGCGCGAACGGGAACAGCGTTTCGCTCGACTTCCCGAGCAGGATGAGCAGCACCCCAAGGACGATTCCGAGCGGCCCCAGGATCCACGCCCACGCAAGCCCAAAGCCCTTCCGGAACAGCCACCAGATTCCCAGCGGCGGGATGATGAGTGCGGGCACCCCGGCAATCACCCACTTCCAGCGGGTCTTCCGTTTGCTCTCCGGAGCGTGAGCATCCGGCAGCTGGCGGATCGCGGCCACGATGTTCACGTGGCTCGCTTTCATCGAGGCAAACACCACCGTGATGAAGGTGATCACCACCCCGAGGCTGTATCCGACCACCACCGATGTGACCGTCATTTTCATCTCGATCAACGAGAAGTAGTCCCCGCCGACCTTCTTCAACAACACCTGCGTCAGTCCGTACGAAGCTGCGACGCCCAGCACCACGCCGATGAGCCCGGCCAGGAGCGAGTACGCCATGCCTTCGGCTACGAACGACTGCACCAGGTGGCGCCGTTGCGCGCCTACCGCCCGGGCGATGCCCATCTCCGCCCGGCGCTCGGCTGCCAGCATCACGAAGATCATGAAGATGAGCATCACTCCGGCCGCCATCGAAAACATGCCAAGCACGAGGAAGATCGTGGTCATGAAGTTCCCGGTAAGCTGGGTCTCTTCCACCAGGTCCTTCTTCATGGTCAGCACTTCGACCGGCTGCCCTGCGGGCAGCCCGCCGGTCTGTGTGAAGAGGCCCGCGCCTTCGCCATCGAGGTACGCGCGGATGCGCCCGGCCGCCGCGTCCGCGCTGCCCAGCGTCGTCCGGACGCCGCCCCGCAGGCTCACGGTCACCGCGCTGATTTCCCCGCCCTCCAGGCCCGCCATCTCACGCAGCGTCTCGATCGGCAGGACCAGGCCTCCCGCCACGGACGAGAAGCTCATCCCGAGCACTCCCGATGCCAGTTCATCCCGCACCACTCCTGCAACCCGGACGTGCACGGTGTCGTCGCCCAGATGGATCGTGAGCCCGTCCCCGGCCATCGCGTGCAGATCAGCTGCGGCACGCTCGCTCAGGTAGACGTTCGCTTCCCGGAGGTCCGTGACGGACGCCCGTTCCCCGCTCGTGAGCGTCAGCCCGCCGACGCGGTCCAGCCGTTCGGCATCCACCCCGGAAAGTTGGATGGCCGGCTTCGCGTCACCCGTTCGCAGGTTCGTCACCGGCGCGGCGATGCGCAGCATCGGCTGGAACGCCTCGATGGCTTCATCGCCTGCGAACGCCGCTTCCAGTGCGTCGACCACTGCCCCGTCTACGAACACTTGCTCGCCGCGCATGGCCGCACCAGTGTCGCTGAAGTACTCGGGCTCCCCATTCCAGCTGATGTCCAGGTCCTGCCTGCCGAACAGCGCGTAGGCGTCCTTGGTCAGCGAGTGGTCCACCGTGTCGCCGGTCACGAACGCGGCCGTCGTGATCAGCGTCCCCAGTGCAAGCCCGACCACCACCAATACCGACTGCAAACCTCGGCGCGGGATGTTGCGCAGGCCGAACCTGAACATCGTCGGGTTCGAGAGTCCCAGGTACCCCACCGTCAGCAAGGCCACTCCCAGGAGGCTGACCAGCACAATGGCGATGGTCGCCATTGGTAATCCAAAGAGCTCGTTCACCGGGGTACTTCCGTATCCACGATGAGCCCGTCGCGCATCTGTACGATGCGGTTGCAGCGAGCGCCCACGCCCGGGTCATGCGTCACGATCACGAAGGTTAGCCCGTGCTCGCGGTTCAGTGTCTCCATCAGGGTCATGATGTCGTCGGCGGTCTTCGAATCGAGGGCGCCGGTCGGTTCGTCTGCCCACACAATCTCCGGCCGGTTCACCAGGGACCGCGCGATCGTTACACGCTGGCGTTGCCCGCCGCTCAGCTGCGAAGGCTTGTGGTGGCCCAGCTGCCGCAGCTCTACCGTTTCCAGCGCTTCGAGCGCACGTTCCCGCGCCTCTCTCGGGCTCACACCGGAGACGATCAGCGGGAGTTCCACGTTTTCCACCGCCGAGAGCACCGGCAGCAGGTTGTAAGTCTGGAAGACGAAGCCCATGTTGTGGGCCCGGAACGTCGTCCGCGTCTTATCCGTCAATTCCGCCAGGTTCGACCCCGCAATGCGGATCGTCCCGGCATCCACGACGTCCAGTCCGCTCGCGCAGTTCAGCAGCGTCGTCTTCCCGCAGCCCGAGGGGCCCATGATCGCAACCATCTCGCCGCGCTCCACCGAGAGGTTCACTCCCTTCAGCGCGCGCACCTGGTGGCTGCCAGCGTCATACGTCTTCACGACGTTGTTGATTTCGATGATCGGGGATCCGGTTGTCTCTGCCGGTCGCGGTTCGATCTGCAATGCCGTCACGGTTGTCACTCCTCCCGCTCAGTGCGCAATGGTTTCCCACTGCCCGGTTGTTCCCCTCTGTTGTGCCTCTCGCGGGAGCCTCTCGGCTTCCGTGATCTGCGACGGAGTGCGCCTCAGGCCACGGATGCGGTGGCTCCGCCAGGCTCAGGCCCCGCCACCTGGCGGATGACGTCGAACAGGCGGGCGATCCCCTCCTGCTTGCCAACGAAGGCGCTCGCCCCCGCGGCCGCCGCCGCCGTCCGCGTGGTCAGGTCATCGTGCATCGAGAGGATGATCACCCGGGCGCCGGGAATCACCGAGTGCAGGCTCTGCGTTGCCCCGATGCCATCGAGACCCCGCATCCGGACGTCCATTACCACGACATCGGGCTGCAACGCCGTTGCCAGCTCCACGGCCTCCGTCCCCTCGTCTGCCTCCCCAACGACCTCGAAGTCCGGCTCCCCGGCCATGCACATGCGCAGGCCCTGGCGCACCCGGGCTTCGTCATCAACAAGGAGAAGGCGAATCGACAAATCCATCACCCTTCCAACAGTAGGGGCAGTGCCCCCGCGCAGCGTCCCCCGGCCGGTTGGTTCACACACGAGCACTTCGAGGGAACGCAATCTCCCCCAAAGGGAGGAGGAAGGTTCACCCCAAACGCGGTGATATAGTCTCGAATGCGTGTGCCCGAGTCTGAATTGCGCTCACCGGAGCTCTCATGACCATCAGGATCGTGATCGCCGACGACCATGCCGTCGTCCGCCAGGGACTGAAAATGTTCCTCCTCGATGACCCCGAGTTCGACGTCATCGGCGAAGCCCAGAACGGTGCCGAGGCCCTCAAACTCGCCCATGACCTCAAACCCGATGTCATCCTCATGGACCTCCTGATGCCGGTGATGGACGGCATCACCGCCATCGGCCACGTCCGCCGTGAGTGTCCGGAGACCGAGGTCATCGCTCTCACTTCCGTACTCGAGGACGCCTCCGTCGTCGGGGCAGTCCGCGCCGGGGCCATTGGCTACCTCCTGAAAGACACCCAGGCCGACGAACTCATCCGCTCGATCAAGGCCGCCGCCAATGGCCAGGTCCAGCTCTCCCCGCAGGCCGCCGCACGCCTGGTCCGCGAAGTCCGTGCACCCGAAAGCCCCGAGTCACTCACCGAACGCGAAACCGATGTCCTCCGCCTCCTCGCCCAGGGCAAGGCGAACAAGGAGATCGCCCGGGCCCTCATCATCGGCGAAAACACCGTCAAAACTCACGTCTCCAGCATTCTTTTGAAACTGGGCGTCCAGAGCCGTACCCAGGCCGCGCTCTACGCCCGCCAAATCGGGCTCGGCCCACTTGACTGAGACCAGGACGAGTATCGGCGTGCGCAGCATCCCCCTCCGGCTCGGTCCAAAGCTCAATCTTTCGCTCCTTCTCTTCATCGTCGTGCTCGGCACCGCCACAGCCGCCCTCGTCTTCTTCGGTTTCCACCGCACCCAGGAAAACGCCGCCCAGACCAGCCGCCAGGGCCTGGAACGCGAGGGGGTGCAGACGCTGCTCGCCAACGCCGAGACCCAGGCCTACATCGGCCAGCTCCAGTTCTTCCCCGCGGTCGAGTGGGGCCACCAGGCTGCCCGCTACATGGCCGTCGCCCCCTACGAGACCACCCTCGCCCCCCCCGAGGTCCCAACCCTCGCTCTGGATGACGCCGGCAACCACCACGATGTCCGCGCGGTTCGGACTACCGACCTCTTCGTCCCGGCTGGCGCACCCCTCGATCAGGCCGTTCGCGACCTCCAGGAGTCCGCCCCGCTCGATACCCTCTTCCCCAGCCTGATGGCCGACTTCCCGGGCCGCCTCACCGAAGACAACTTCCGGCCCGTTGCCCTCTATTACATCGGCCCCAGCGGCGCCCTCCGCTACTACCCCGCAACCGGCGAGATGCAGCGCACCGCCACAGGCCTCTCCTCCGCCATCCCCGGTGACCTCTCGGATGTTGCCGGGCCCGGCGGGAACCCCGAACGCGCCACCATCTGGACGACCCCCTACCGCGACGAGACACGTAAGGGCCTCGTGGTGACCGCCTACACGCCGGTCTACGTCGCCAACGAATACCGCGGCGCCATCGGGGTCGACCTCTCCATCGAGCGCCTCATCGACCAGATCAACATGGTTCGCCCCACACCCACCGGCTTCGCCTTCTACATCGATGGCGATGGCCAGTTTCTCCAGACCCTGGCCTATGACCTCATCACCATGGCACGGGAGGATCCGAACAACGCAGCCTTCCACCAGGTCATCGAGGAGATGCTCGCGGGCCAGTCCGATGTCGCCCGAGTCCGCCTCGGCAGCCGCGAAATGTTCGTTGCCTACGCTCCCCTCAGCGATGTCGGCGGGAGCTTCGCCATGGCGGCGCCCGTCGACGAGATCACCCGCGAGGCCGCCAGCGTCGCTGCTTCCATCAACGATGAAGCCAACCGCACCGTCGGCTTCATCCTGCTCACCATGCTCCTCCTCTTCGTCGTTGCCCTCGGCGGCACCGCATGGCTCAACCGCCGTGTCTTCCTTCAGCCCATCGATGCACTGGTCAGCGGAACGCGCGCCGTGGCGGCCGGCAATTTCAACGCCTCCATCCCTGTCCGCTCCAACGATGAACTCGGCGACCTCGCGGCATCGTTCAACCGGATGATCGACGAGGTCCGCACCCGCAACGAGGCCCTCCAGCGTGAGATCGCCGAGCGCGAGCGCACGACCCTCGCGCTCGCCGAGCGCGAAGAGGGCTTCCGCAACATCTTCGAATCCACCAACGACGCGCTCTTCATCACCGACCTGGAAGATCACCGCATCATCGACGCAAACCCGGCGGCTATCGGGATGTACGGATATTCGCTCGAAGAACTCCGCATCCTCGAACCCTTCGCCCTGGTCCATCCTCGTTCCCGCGCCTACATCGGCGAGTACCTCGATGCCATCACCGCGGGCAAGACCTACCGCAGCCGTGCCCTCGAATTGCGGAAGGACGGTTCCAGCTTCATCGGCGAGGTCCTCGGTACCACCATCACCTTCCAGGGGAAGCCGCACATCCTCGCCGTTGTCCGCGACGTCAGCGAAGAAGCCGAACATCAACGCCTCCTCGAACAGCGCGTCGAAGAGCGTACGCGCGAACTCCGTGCCCTCCTCCACGTCTCGAGCAATGTCTCCTCCACGCTTGATCTCGGCGAGCTGCTTGGCCTCGTGCTGGACCAGGTCCGCGACGTTGTCCCCTACACCGGCGCCTCCATGCTCGTCGTCGAAGGCGACCAGCTTGTCGTGCGTGAGGCACGTGGCCCCGAGTCCGCCCCTGGGTCCACCAGCCCGGCCCTCCAGAAGTTCTCTGTAGAGGGCCTCAACACCTTCTGGCACGCGCTCCTCGACCGCGAGCCCATCATCGTCGATGACGTCCGCGGCGATGACTACTACGCCCGGCACTTCCGCGGCGCTGTCGGGGACGCCCTCAACTCGTCTTTTTCCCGCATCGTCTCCTGGCTCGCGCTCCCCATGGTCCAGAAGGGCCGCTTCGTCGGCATGATCGCCCTCTCCTCCGACCAGCCCGCTGCGTTCACCCGCCGCGAGGCCGACCTCGGCATGGCAATCGCCAACCAGGCCGCCGTCGCCATCGAAAACGCCAGTCTCTTCGCAGAGGCCGAACGCCGTGCCCGCGAGATGACCGCCCTCTCCCGCGTCGCCACGTCCCTCGACCTCGAGCGTTCCGTAAAGAGCACGCTCGACAATCTCGCCCAGCGCATGGTCGAGTCGACGGGCGCCGTGGGTTGTTCCGTCAGCACCATCACCGAGGATGGGATGCTCCTTCTCGGAGGCACCTACGGTCTGCCCGAGGGCTTTCTCGAGGCGGTCGCCGCCGGCCACCACCGCGGCGCGCCCCGCCCCAACCAGGTCGCCCTCCAGAGCGCCGGGCCCTACGTCCTTCGCCACTTGCGCTCCCGCACCCTCGCCGAACCCCTCTACACCGAGCTGCATGACATCGTTCGCGACGAACCCTGGGACACCCTTGTCATCGTGCCCATGCGCTTCGGCGAGCGCGACCTCGGCACCATTGAAAACTACTACCTCCCCGGCGCCGAACCCGACGATCGCGAGATCGGCCTCATCTCCGCGATGGCCCGCCAGGCCGCGACCGCCATCGAAAACGCCCTCCTCTTCGCCCAGACGGAGAAGCGCGTCCGCCAGCTCGAAGCTCTCACCCGCATTGCCGCCAGCTTCACGCTTGAAAGCTCCATCGAACAGCTGATGAACGACATCGCCGGCGAAGTCCTTACTGCCACCAGCGCCGTCTCCGCGACCATCACCGTCACCGGCGAACACGGCATCCGCCCCCTCCGCATTGTCGGTGTCGCCGGCCAGTCGCAGGAGTGGGTCGACGCCATGCAGGATGCCTACGCTGCCGGCGCCGCCTCTTCCGCCGAGGTTGCCATCGCCGAACGCCGCTCTGTGTTTCTCCCCAACATGCGCGCCGAACGGCTGGACGATCCCCGGTACGCCCCCGCGCGCAAGTTCTTCGAAGACGCCGGCTGGGATTCGGTGCTGGTCGTCCCGATCATCTACGGCGACCGGCCGCTTGGCGTCCTCACGGTCGCCTACGCCGGCATCGAACCCCCGGGACAGGAAGAGTCAGGATTCATCGAGGCCATTGCCGACCAGACGGCCCTCGCCATCGAAAACGCCCGGCTGTACCAGCGCGCTTCCGCCGCCGCCGCCCTCGAAGAACGCCAGCGCCTCGCCCGCGAACTCCACGACTCGGTATCGCAGGCTCTCTACGGCATCGCCCTGGGCGCTCGCACCGCCCGCCGCCGCATCGGCGACGACGGACCAGCCAACGTCGTCGAGCCGCTCGACTACGTCCTCTCCCTCGCCGAGGCCGGGCTGACCGAGATGCGCGCCCTGATCTTCGAACTCCGCCCCGAATCCATAGCCACCGAGGGCCTCGTCGCTGCAATCAGCCGCCAGGTCGCCGCCACCCAGGCCCGCTACGGCATCACTGTCGAGGCCGACCTCTGCGAGGAGCCTGGCGTCGCCATCGAGGCGAAGGAGGCCGTCTACCGCATCGCCCAGGAGTCGCTTCACAACACGGTGAAGCACTCTCGCGCAACCCGGGTCCAGCTCTCCCTGGCCTGCGACGCTTCGGAGCTCCGGCTCCGAATCAGCGACAACGGGCAGGGTTTCGATCCTTCCGGCGAGTTCCCGGGCCATCTCGGTCTGCGCTCCATGCGCGAACGCGCCCTTGGTATCCGCGGCACGTTCGAGATCGAAAGCTCCCCTGGCGAAGGCACCACTGTCACCCTGACGGTCCCGGCCTGACCGCCGCCCTACCTCCGCACCAGCTCCAGCCCTTTGCGTCCGTGTCGCGCGACCGCGACCGGGTAACCGTCCCGGTCGAGGTAGAGCCGGATTAGCTCGGCGGTCTTCGCGTCGTCTTCGACAACCAGCACTCCTGGCTTCATCACCACTCCGGAGACCACCTCATCGGCTAAGCCACCAGGAATTGAGAGCCTGCTTCCCCGGATCAGCGCCGGCCCGGGGAAGCAGGCGAGGGAACCACCGGCACGACGACCGGTTCAGCGAACAATACCCGGTCATTTGCGAAGAAGTTGTGAAGATCCGGTGCATTTTGCACAGTCTCCGGCCCCTGACCGGGCGAACGTGTGACTTCCCCGCTCCACCGGGCCTCAGAACTTCCCGTGCCGGCCCTCGCCCGAAGCGAATCTCGTCGCCCCCTCGCGTGCTTCGTTGCTCTCCAGCACGGTCCATCCCCGCCGGTACTCATTCTTGAGCGCGTCGCCGATCGCCATACCCCACTGCTCGTAGCTCGAAAGGCGGTCCTGCCGCAGGCACGTCTGCGGGAACGCTGCCAGCTGTCCGGCCAATGTGATGGCCGCTTCCAGGGCCGTCCCCGGTGGGACCAGCCGGTTCGCCAGGCCCATCCGCAGCGCTTCCTCTCCCGAAACGGGCCGCCCCGTGAGCATCAGGTCCAGCGCGTTGCTGTGCCCGATGAGCCGCGCCAGCCGGATCGTCCCTCCATCCACCAGCGGCACACCCCACCGCCGCTCGAAACACCCGAACACCGCGTCGCTCGCCGCCACCCGCAGGTCGCACCACGCCGCCAGTTCGATCCCTCCGGCCACCGCGAACCCCTCCACCGCAGCGATCACCGGTTTCGAAAGCAGCATCCGCGTGGGCCCCAGCGGCCCGTCGCCCTCCTCCACCACGCGCGTACCCCGCCCTTCGGCCACCGCCTTCAGGTCGGCCCCCGCGCAGAAGGTGCCTCCTGCGCCGGTCAGCACCGCCACCGCAAGGTTGTCGTCGCTATCGAACTGCTCGAACGCCTCTCGCAGCGCCGTCGCCGTGGGACGGTCGATCGCGTTCCGCACCTCCGCCCGGTTGATGGTCACTACCGCCACCGGCCCGCGTATCTCGTAGAGCACCGTCATGGTCTGTCCTCCTCCTTCTTGGCGCAGAGCCGCCAGTTACGCTGACCGTTCGAGCAGCGCTTCCGTCGCATCTTCCCAGCACACCGGGGCCGAAGTCACCGGCCAGTCTATCTCTAGACCAGTCATCATAGTAGTAGACCGGTCGGTACAGCCTCTGTAACCTCGATCACATGACGGCGGCATCCACGACCCGGGACCGGATGATTGCAGCCACTGCCCGCCTGCTGCAGCGCCAGGGCATGGCTGCCACCGGGCTCACCGAGGTGCTCGATGCCGCGGGAGCCCCCCGGGGCTCTCTCTACCACCACTTCCCCCGGGGCAAGAATCAGCTCGTAGCCGAAGCCGTCCGCTTCTCCAGCGCACGCATCGCCCGTGCCATCGAAGCGGCAACGGCCAACCCGGGGCCCCTCCCGGAAGCGATCCGCGCCTTCGCTGCCTTCTACGAAACGTCGCTCGCCGGCTCGGACTTCCGCGATGGCTGCCCGGTGGCCACGACCGCTCTCGAGGCCTCCGCCCTCGGCGCCCCCGAGGTCGAAGCCGCCTGCGCCGGGGCCTTCGCCGCCTGGCAGGAGGTCATCGCCCGCCGCCTCGTGCGAGATGGTTACTCTCCGGACCGCGCGGAAGAGTTGGCCACCTTTGTCATCGCCTCGCTCGAAGGCGCCCTCCTCCTCGCCCGCGCGCGCCGAAGCATGCAGCCCCTCCAAACCGTCGCCTCACAGCTGGCCGCTCTCCTCTCGTCGAGCACCGCTTGAGCTGGCCGCCCGCTACACTTCGTTCCCTGTGAATAGCGTCATCCTCATCCACGGTCCCGGTGGCCAGGGCAGAGTCGTCCTCGATGCGCTCCAGGCCTCGGGCCGCCATGTCGCCGGGCTGCTCGACGACATCCTGCAACGCGGTTCGACCGTCCTTGGCGCCGAGGTGCTCGGCCCCGTGTCCTCATGGAAGCTCAGGCTCGACTCCGGATTCGAATTCGTCGTCGCCACCGGCAACCCGGCACTCCGCCGGGACCTCGCAGAGGACATCCTTGCCGCCGGGGGCCTGCTCGCCCGGGTAACGCACCCCGCCGCGACCATCTCGCCGCACGCGCGCCTCAAGCGGGGAGTGATCGTCCTCGCCGGTACGGTGGTCGGCCCCGATGCCACCATCGGCGACCATTCGCTCCTCAACGCCAACTGCTCGGTCGACCACGACTGCGTCCTCGGTGTTGGCGTCACGTTCGGGCCCGGCGTCACGCTCGCCGGGCTGGTCACCGTCGGCGATGGCGCATTCATCGGTGTCGGCGCCACCATCATGCCCGGAGTCACCATCGGCGAGAACGCGGTCGTCGGCGCCGGTTCCGTCGTCATCCGCCCGGTCCCCGCGGGCGCAACCGTAGCCGGCAACCCCGCCAGGCCGCTCGTCGGAAGGTCTGTATAGCCCCCGCTTAGTCGGTCCTGGCGAACGCTCGCTCCAGGTCAGCCCGGTGGTCCGGGTGGGCGATGTGGATGAGCTCCCGGGCACGCTGGCGGTCGCTCTTCCCGAAGAGGCTCGCCACCCCGAACTCGGTCACCACGTAGTCCGCGAACTGTCTCGGCACCGTCACCACCGTCCCCGGCGGGTGTTGAGCGACAATCCGGCTCACGGAATCCTCTTTCGCGGCTGCGGGGAGAATCGTCACACTCCGGCCGTTCTTGGCCAGCGTCGCTCCGATCACGAACTCCAGCTGCCCGCCGGGCCCGCTCCACATGTCCGCCCCGATAGACTCGGCCGCGATCTGGCCGGTCAGGTCCACTGTCATTGCGTTGTTGATCGCCACCATGTTGTCGTGCGCCGCGATCAGCTGGATGTCGTTGGTGTAGTGGACCTCGTGGACCTCGTACACCGGGTTCTCATGGATGAACTCGATCTCCTCCGGCGTCGTTGCCGAAAGCGCCGTCGCTACGAACTTTCCCGGGTGCCGGCTCTTCCGGGACCCTGTGATCACTCCCGTATAGACCAGGTCGTTCAGCCCCGGCGTCGACACTTCGCTGTGCACGCCCAGGTCTACCAGCCCGTCGAACGCCCCGTTATTCGCCAGCCGCAGCGTCATCATCCCGGTCCCGATCTGGATCGTGTCGCCGTGCTTCACGATCTCGTTGATGTACCCCGCGATGGCCTTCGGGAACGGCGCCGCCTCTCGCGGAAGCCGCGTGGGCGCCGTTTCCCCGCCATCCACGAACGCGTCGATCTCCGAAACGTGGATGCGGTTCGTCCCGCCCGTCTGCGGATACCCCGGGAACACCTCCGCCAGCACCGTCCGCGCCCGCTGCGCATAGGACAACTTGTTCCAGAGGCTGGTACCGAAACTGCAGAACCCGAACCGGTCCGGCGGCGAAACCCCGATCAGCGCCACATCGCAACCGAACACCCCGCCCCCCCGCTCGTCCTCCGGCTTGAAACGCCGGCTGAACGGCACCGACACGAAGTCCGTCTCGCCCCGCAGCATCGACTGCCGCGCGATCGCCGTGTTGAACAGCTCCACGTGTGTCCGGAACGCCGCGTGTCCCGGCTCGTACCAGCCCGGGTCGACAAACGGCGCGCACGAGAGGATGTCGATGTCGCTCAGCTCGTCCCGCCGGTCCCAGATCGCGTGGCACAGGTTGGGCGTAATCGAACCGATGGGGATGACGATGGTGTCGCCCGGGCGCACGAGTGCGGCCGCATCGGCGGGCTCCATCAGCTTCGATGCGTAGTCCTCGGGCCAGCTGGCATAGCGGGAGTCGTTCATGGATCGCGAAGTATACGGGGCCGCACGTTGCTGGTGCTCAGCGCGGCACTCGCTCGCCCCCTGAACCTGGTCCCCCGGATCTGTCACAATCTCTCGCATGACTCAGCCCCCCAACCTGCCCGGCATGGGCAATGCGCCCACCCTCCAGGCGCAGCTCTCCACCGTCACCGGCCGGGTCCTCCTCTACTGCGACCGCGCCGTCGAGGGCCTCACCGTGGAGCAGCTGTGCGACACCCGCGGCGGCATCACCAACAGCATCGGCTTCGATGTCTGGCACGTCGTCCGCACCGTCGACAACATCATCCACTTCGTCTTCGATCGCCAGCAGCCGGTCTGGCTCCGCGACGCGTTCCACGAGCAGTGGGGCCTCCCGAAAGTCGACCAGGGCACCGGCATGGACCCCACGGACGCCTACAGCATGGCCTTCCCCGAACCCGGCGAGTTCGTGCGCTACACCCGCGCCGTGGCCGAGGCGGTGGTCCCGCGCATCGCCACCATGAGCGACGCGTACCTCTCCGAGGTTCAGTCGATCCGCCCCTGGGGCCCCATCCCCCGCATGGAGGCGATCCTCCACGGCCTCATCGGTCACGGGAACGGCCACCTTGGCCGCGCCAGCTACGCTCGCACCCTCTTCGGCCTCGAAGGCCTCCCCTACTGATCGCCCTGGACGAAGCCGGTGCCCGTTATTTCCTTGCCAGCGCCTCGATCGCGCGCTTCGTGGCAGGCTCGGCCCGCACCGCCCGGAGCACGCTGACGGCGAATATCGCGATCGCCAGCCACGCCATGCCGCCCGCTGTCGCTGCTGAGTGCATCCGCGCGTCGTAGCTGATCTGCTCCGCCAGCAGCGCCGAGCCGCCCCGCAAGACGAGCGCCCCCAGGAGCAGCCAGAATGGCGCGCGTTCGTAGAGCTTCGGCACGCCGGACTCTGTCCGTTCGAGTGCAAACACGGGCGCCACCAGCCGGGCCATCCCCAGGATCAGCATCGTCACCAGCCCGATACCCACAACGTGCCGGGCCGCGTCGCGCGCTGCGAACGCAGCGTACTCGGCATCCAGCGCCGTTTGTGCCCCCGCCCACACGAGCAAAACACCGGCAAACACTGCCGCAATATTCGCCGCGACCACGAACCGGGCCGCCGGCTTCGCGCGTGGCCGCAGGCGCTTCGCCCGCCCCCACACCGACCCCGCGATCACGGGCAGCCAGACCATCCCCGCGCCCGTTAGCGCCATCCCGGAGCCGCTCAACCGCGCGGCCGTCTCACCTTCGAACACCAGCGAGAGCGCCAGCAGCGCCGCTCCGGCGTTGTACGCCACCCCAGGCACGACCGCCTGCCGCCAGGTTGGCGTCTTGCGCCCGAAGAAGATCGGCACGCTCCGGCTCTGCACGCTCCAGATGAAGTTCCCGATCGGCCCGAACAACACTACCCAGGTCATCACCTCGTCCCACGCCACCGGCGCGAGCCCTTCGTTCCGAGCTGCTCTCCACCCCCACGCAAGCAGCATCGCCGCCAGCACTGCCCACCACGCTGTCCCGGCCCACGCGAAGTACCGCCAGGGGTCGTGCGGTTTCCGCCCCTTCCCCAGAGTCCACGCCAGGATCGCGGTCACCCCGGCCGCCCCGGCCGCCGAAAGCACGCCGATCGTCAGCGCGGTCACCTCGGCGAGCGTCCCTTCGGCCCACGGTTGCAGTGTCATCCGCAGGGCCACGGGCAACGCGAGTGCAAGCAGGAGCGGCAGCGTGACCTTCCGCCCCACCGGCGGCCGTCCCGCGAACCGGGGCATGAGCCGTACTGCCATGCCCGCGACGAACAACCCCGCCCAGCCCTGCACCTGCACCCACCCGTGCGCCTGGATCAGCCACGGCACCCGGTCTTGCCCGCCCACCGTCGCCGTCGCTGCAAGCGGCAACCATACCGCCAGCATGAACCCGCCCCCAAGCGCGGCAACAAGCGCCGACCCGATGAACCCCAGGTACGATCGGTCTTCGACCGCCCGCGTCACATCTGCATTGCCGGAAATTGGTGGTTCGAGCGCGATTACGTCCCGGTCCGCCATCCGCTCAGGCTCCCGGCCGCTTCGGCGACCGTCTTGGTGTGTGCGTCATGCCGTCAGTCTACCGGTGCGGACGTTCAGGGGAGCCATCGCTGCGTTATGGGAGTCGCGCACATCCGGGGATGCTCGCGCCCATGCCGACTACGCGACGAAGAAATTGACTGTCTGTTCGAGTTCATCGAGGTCGAACGGCTTCGGCAGCACGCGCGCCACACGCCGTGACCGTGGGTCATCCTGCTCGAGCGTGCCCTCGCCGGTCATGAGTACCACCGGCGGCACTGGCCCGCTGGACTGTTCCAGCAAACTCACCACGCGCATCCCATCGCCATCCGCCAGGTTCAGGTCCAGGAGCACCAGGTCGAACGTGCCGGCATCGAGCTGCTCCATGGCCTCTGCCGCACTCTGGACTCCCACCACATCGTGCCCGGCGTTCGTCAGCACCTGTTTGATCAGGCGCGAGATGGTCCGTTCGTCTTCCGCAAGCAGAATCTTCATCGGTTCAACCACGCGCACCGCCCCCAGTCGCCTGCAGCGGTAACGCGACCGTGAATGCCGCGTATCGCTCGGCTCGCGCAGAGTGTACGGACCCGCCCATGGCTAATACAAGCTGACGCGACCGAAAAAATGAGAACCCGGCATCCGCCCCGATTGCCCGCGGATCCCCCCCCGGCTCCCCGCTCCTGAACTTGAGCACAATCCCCTCGCTCCCGGCTTCCCATTCGAGCCCCACCAGTCCGCTTCCGTCTCCGAGCCGGTTGGCCGATTGCGTAAACCCAGCAATCGCCCGGACAAGCCGGGGAGCATCCCACGGGCCCTCGACCGTTCCTTCGGACTCCACCGCCAGCTCGGGGTGGCCCTCGAGCAACTCTTGCGCCGCAGCGATCGCGGTTCCGAGGTCGCACGGGCCGGTCGCCAGTGTCAGGCGTCCCCGCTCCAGCCGCGAGGTCTCCTGGAGGTCGTCAGCGAGCGATTGCAGGTCTTCCACCGAGGTGCGCAGCATGTCGGCGAGCTCCTCGTCCAGGACCAGCTGGCCGTCCTGTGCCTGCCGCCGTGCGAGTTCCATCACCATCTTGATCGAGGTCAGCGGCGTGCGAATTTCGTGCGCGAACGCCCCCAGCGACTCCCGCCGGTAGTGCTCTGCGTCGTCCATGTTCGCTGGATTCTCGATCGTAGCCATAAGCACCCGCCGAAACTAAGCCGGTCTCGGAAGCGCCACAATCAGGAAACGCCCTATGCCATTTCCTCGTGCGGGCCGCTTTCTGCCAGAGGGACCATCGTGATACTACCCCCGCCGGTCCCTCGCGGGCGAAGTCCCGGGCCCCGGGCCGAGGTCGCCTGTTCCTCCGCGTGGTACGAACTCCGCACCAGCGGACCCGCCTCCACATGCCGGAACCCCATCGCATCCGCCGCCGCCTTGAGTCCGGCGAACTCTTCCGGACTCCAATAGCGCGCTATCGGCAGGTGCGCCGGCGTCGGCTGCAGGTACTGACCCACCGTCAGCACCTCAACCCCATGAACCGCCAGGTCTTCGAACACCTGCAGCAACTCGTCCTTCGTTTCACCCAGTCCCACCATCACCCCACTCTTGCTCACCGTCCCCGGGTCCATCTCCTTCGCCCGCTTCAGCAGCTCAAGTGACCTCGAATACACGGCCTGGGGCCGCACCTCGCGGTAGAGCCGCGGCACCGTCTCCGTGTTGTGGTTCAGGATTTCGGGTTGCGCCTCAAGCACGGTGCTCAGCGCCGCCCAATCGCCCTTGAAGTCAGGGATCAATACCTCGATCGTCGTCTCCGGCGACAGCCGCCGCGTCCAGCGGATCGTCTCCGCGAAGATCCCCGCGCCTCCGTCCGGGAGCTCGTCTCGGTTCACGCTCGTGATCACCGCGTGCCGCAGCCCCATCCGCTGGATTGCCAGGGCCACCCGGCGCGGCTCGCCCGTGTCCACCGTCCCCGGGCGGCCGGTCTTCACCGCGCAGAACCCGCACGAACGCGTGCACGTATCGCCGAGGATCATGAACGTCGCCGTGCCCCGGCTCCAGCATTCGCCGATGTTCGGGCAACGGGCTTCTTCGCAGACCGTGTGGAGCTCCTGGCTCCGCATCAGCTCCTGCAGTTCGCCAAACCTTCCGCCCGTTGGGAAGCGCACTTTGAGCCAGGGCGGCCGTTCAGGGTGCCGAATCGCCATGGTTCGATTGTGGCCGCTCCCGCCGGGCCTGTCGATCCGCGCCCTACCGCCGCGACGTAGCCACCACCGCCGAGATCTTCTCGTCCACCCCCGCGAACCATTCCCGGTAGTCGCTCACGTTCCGCATGCGCACCGCCTCGCGGCCGGCAATCGTGTGTTCAATGAGTGCGTCCAGCGCCACATCGAACTTCTGGTCGAACTCCCCCAGCGTCTCGATCGGGGCCGAAAGCTCCCGCAGCCCCCGCGCCGCGCAGATGGTTTCGTCGGCATACGCCACGAAGTCCGGCCGGAACTCCTCCCGCCGGTAGAACGTGTCCTCGGCGTATTTCGCCCGAAGTACCTCCCGCGCGGTGTACAGCGCGCCCGCCCCATTCCGGATCCGCGAAAAGTACGCCTGCACCGACACCGTCCCTGGCGTCGCGCGTGATGTTGGCAGGGGCGCCGGTGTCGCGCATACGGGTTCTTCCGGGATCCCGCTGGCCGGGGTCCCGCAGGCCGTTGCTGCCAGCGCTATTACCGCCAGCGCCGCGGCCCCGATACCGCGACCTATCATCGTCCACACTCCAACAGGTAGCCGGCCGCCGCCTTCACCGCCTGCGCCCGGTGGCTGATCCGGTCCTTCTCCTCATCGCTCGCCTCTGCCTGCGTCCGTCCGTCATCCAGGACGAACACCGGGTCGTACCCGAACCCGCGTTCGCCCCGCGGCTCGCACCCGATCTTCCCCTCCTGGACGCCTTCGAAGGTTACGGGCTCGCGCCCGGCCTCTGGGAACGCCACCGCGGCCACCGCCCGGTAGCGCGCGGTCCGCTGCTCTTCGGGAACTCCTGCCAGCTCGCTCAGCAGCCACTCTACCCGTCCCCGGTCGTCGAGCCCGGAACCGCCGTAACGCGCCGAGTACATGCCGGGCCGGCCACCCAGCGCATCGACCTCTATCCCCGAGTCGTCCGCCAGCGCGGTCATCCCGCCCGCCTCCGCGAACGCCCGCGCTTTGATCACGGCGTTCTCGGCGTAGCTCCGCCCGTCTTCCGCCACCTCCAGCGCGATACCCAGCTCGGCCGGGGTCACTGCCACGAACCCAAACGGCTCGAGCAGCCTCCGGAACTCCCTCACCTTGCCCGGGTTGTTGGTAGCCAGCAATATCCGCCGCGCCTCGTCCGGCGGTTCGCCCATGTGAACTCCCATCTGCAGAGTTTGGCCGAATTCGGGTATCCCGGGCAACGGAAGGTAAGCCCGCCTTGCCTGCTCGCGCCGTGCTCTCACGCCTGTGCTAGAGTTCGCGCCCACACCTTTTGCCCGAGGCGGACAACCCTATGAAAGCCATGGTCCTTCGCGGGAAGAGCCTTGCAGTCGAATCTGTCCAGCAGCCCGTCCCCGGTCCCGGACAGGTCCTCGCCAGGGTCCTGGCCTGCGGCATCTGCGGCTCAGACCTCCACGCCGCGAAGTACATGGACGACATGATCGCCGCCTCCCGCATGAGCGGAAGCGTCGCCTGGGATACTGAAGACCAGGACACCGGCATCGTCATGGGACACGAGTTCGTCGCGGAAGTCGTCCAGGCCGGACCTGGTGCCGAGGCCTGGGCCCCGGGCACGCGCGTCACCTCCATCCCCGTCCTGATCGACCCTGCCTCGCCCAACGGTATGGTGGCGATCGGCTACAGCACGAAGTATCCCGGCGCCTACGGCGAGTACGTCGTGATGAGCGCCCCCATGCTCCTCGCCGTCCCCGATTCAGTCCCCGATCGCGTTGCCGCTACCACCGAGCCCTGCGCCGTCGGCCTCCACGCCGTCCGCGAAGCCCGTATGCAGCCCGGCGAGAACGCCATCGTCATGGGCGCCGGGCCTATCGGCCTCATGACGCTCCTCTGGCTCAAGAAGGAAGGCGTGAGGCACGTCACCGTCTCCGAGTACGCCGAACCCCGCCGCGCACTCGCCCGCCAGCTTGGCGCCGACCTCGTCGTCAACCCCGCCGAACAGGACCTCGCCGCCGCCGCGCTCGAAGCCACCGGCGCTCCCGCTCCCGCCGTCTTCGAATGCGTCGGCGTTGAGGGCACCCTCCGCCAGGCAATGGAGCTCGTCGGACGCCTGGGCCGCGTCGTCGTCGTCGGCGTCTGCATGAAGGAAGACCGCATCTTCCCCATGGTCGGTATCAACAAGCAGCTCACGCTCCAGTTCGTCCTCGGCTACACCCCGGCCGAATACGCGGAGGCGCTTGGCGCTCTCGGCGATGGCAGCATCGATACCTCGCCGATGGTCACTCGCACCGTCGGCATCGATGAACTCCCGTCCGCCTTCGAAGCGCTGGCGAGGCCAAACGACTGCAAGGTGGTGGTCCTGCCGAACGGCTGACCTGCCGTTCGCCCATCCGCGACCACCAGATCACCTGTAGTCTTGACGAGTTGGAAGACTTTTCATTGCTGACATCCATCGCGACGGCACTCGGCCTCGCCGTCGCCGGAGGCATCGCCGCGCGCCTGGTGGGCATCTCGCCGATCGTCGGCTACCTCGCCGCCGGACTCGTCATTTCGCCATTTACGCCCGGCTACGATGCGGATGCCGAGGCCATCGGGCAGCTCGCCAACCTGGGCGTTATCTTCCTGATGTTCGGCGTCGGCCTTCACTTCAACCTGGCCGATCTCTACACTGTCCGCCGCATCGCCGTCCCGGGCGCCATCATCCAGGTCACGCTCGCCACCGCCGCTGGCGCCGCCCTGGGCTACGCCTTCGGCCTCCCCGCCCGTGAATCGCTCGCCCTTGGCCTGGCCGTAAGCATCGCCTCCACCGTCGTCCTGATCCGCTCGCTCGAGGACCGTGGTCTCATGGGCACGGTCCATGCGCGCGTCGCCATCGGTTGGCTGATCGCCCAGGACCTCATCACGATCCTCACCCTCGCCATGCTCCCTACCCTCGAACCCGGCCACGAAGGCGACTTCTGGGGCAACCTCGCCATCGCCGTCGTCAAGGCAACGATTTTCGTCAGCGTCATGCTCGTCTTCGGCGCCCGCCTGCTCCCGCGTCTCCTGTCGCTCGTCGCCCGCACCGGCAGCCGTGAACTCTTCATCCTCGCCTTTGTCGCTGGCGCCCTGGGTATCGCCACCAGCGCAGCCGCCTTCGGCCTCTCGGTCGCCCTCGGCGCGTTTGTCGCCGGTGTCGTCGTCTCGGAAACCGAGACGAGCCACCAGGTCGCCGCAGATGTCGTCCCCCTCCGCGATGCCTTCGCCGTCCTCTTCTTCGTCTCCGTCGGCATGCTCGTCGACCCGGAGCTCGTCCTCGAGAATCTCGACCTCTACCTGGCGGTCACGCTGCTCGTGCTCTTCGTCAACGCTACCATCGCGTTCCTCACTGCCGCCGTCTTTCCCTACCCTGCCCGCACCGCGCTCGTCGTTGGCGCGGGGCTCGCCCAGCTCGGCGAATTCTCATTCATCATCGCCGACGAAAGCCTTGGCAGCGGCCTGATGACCCCCGTGACCTACAACGTCGTCCTGGCCGCCGCTGCCACGTCGATCAGCATCAACCCCATCGCCTTCCGCACCATCCCGCTCCTCGAGCGTGCGCTCCGTCGTACCGGGCGCGTCTGGCGCTTCATCGATCGCCAGGGCGATCTCCCCGAGCCCAGGCTCCCCCGGGAGGGACATGTCGTCATCATCGGCTACGGCCGGGTCGGCGAACTCACCGGCCATGCGCTTGGGCAGGTAGGCGCTCCGTTTACCGTCATCGAGTCCGACCTCGGCCGCGCCCGCCGCCAGAACGCCGCGGGCATCCCAACCATCTGGGGCGATGCGGGCCGCCACGAAGTCCTCGAGCGCGCTGAACTCCGGCACGCCCGGGTCGTCGTTGTCACGGTCCCCGACGAAAGCACCGCCCTCGTCGCCGTAGCCGCAACTCGCGCCATCGCCCCGGGCGTCCCCATCCTCGTGCGCGCCCGCACCGGTGGCGAAATCCACGTCCTTCGCGGCCTCGGCGCCACAGAGGTCGTCGTCCCCGAATTCGAAGGCGGCCTCGAACTCATGCGCCAGACCTTCGTCGCGCTCGGATTCGACCCCGAAGAAGCGCTCCACCTCTCCGATGCCGTCCGCGACATCCACTACGCCGCCGCCGAGCACGACCATCCGGCCTGACCCCCGAACACGAAGCAGGCCCGGCATCACTGCCGGGCCTGCTTCGTCCTGCCGTCGGGGCCGGAGCTATTCGATTTCGACGGTCGCGCCGGCTTCGCTCAGCTTCGCCTTGATCGACTCTGCTTCTTCCTTGCCGATGCCTTCCTTCACCTTCGTGGGGGCGGCCTCGACGAGGTCCTTCGCTTCCTTCAGGCCAAGGCCGCTGACGACTTCGCGGATCGCCTTGTTGACGTTGATCTTGTTGTCGCCGAAGCTCTTCAGGACAACGTTGAACTCGGTCTTCTCTTCCTCGGCCGCGGCCGGGGCGGCGCCGCCTGCGGCCGGGGCAGCGCCCGCGGCCATCATCATCGGCGCGGCCGCGGTGATCCCGAACTCCTCTTCGATCGCCTTGTTCAGGTCTCGAAGTTCCAGCAGGGTCATTCCCTTGATGAGTTCCAGGGCCTCTTCAATTTTGGATGCTTTGGTTGCCATCGTCTTTGTCTCCGTAGTGGGTCTCGTGGCTGGCCGGTTGCCCGGTCCTGCCGGGGTGGTTCAGGCCGTCGCCTCGAGCTGGTTCGCCCGTGAGTCGATGAGGCCGGCGAAGTTGCGCATCGTCGATTGCATCAGCCCGGCGAAGTTGTACAGCGGGCTCTGCAGCTTGCCGACCACATCCGCGATCATCTGTTCCTTCGAGGGCATCGTTGCCAGGCTCTCGACTTCGGCGCGGCTGAGGACCTTGCCCTCGAGCCAGCCGCCGTGGATCTCGATGGTCAGGCGCTTCGCCCGCAGGTGCTCGGTCAGGGCCTTCACCGGCGCGATCGGGTCGTCGAACCCGATCGCCAGGGCCGTCGGCCCCTGCACGATTTCGGCCATCTCCTCGCGGCCAGCCTCTTTGGCGGCCATCGCGGCGAGCGTGTTCTTCACGATGTTCACCTGCATCCCGCTCGGCCGCAGCGCGCGCCGGAGCTCGGTGATCTGGGCGACGGTCAGCCCACGATAATCCGCGCTGATCGCGATCGAGGCCCGCTCCATGCGG
This sequence comes from Chloroflexota bacterium, assembly GCA_963169135.1. GTDB lineage: Bacteria > Chloroflexota > Dehalococcoidia > Tepidiformales > Tepidiformaceae > Amarobacter. The sequence goes on along the minus strand of CAUJEQ010000029.1, from coordinate 57 downwards.
TCCTTGATCTCGGCGAGCATCGCGACTTTCCGTGGAGTCGGCATGGGCGTACTCCGT
>CAUJEQ010000028.1 GCA_963169135.1 Chloroflexota bacterium | reverse complement strand
TCCCCGCCGGTCGCTCGGCTGATGGACTTCGGCCGCTTCAAGTACGAACAGTCCAAGAAGGAGCGCGAGGCCAAGAAGCACCAGCAGAATGTGCAGCTCCGCGAAGTCCGCATGAAGCCGAAAATCGACGACCACGATATCGACTTCAAGACCCGGACCGCCGCCAAACTGCTGAAACAGGGTGACAAAGTCAAGGTCACGGTCATGTTCCGCGGGCGGGAAATCACCCATCCCCAGATCGGAAAGGCCCTGCTCGATCGCGTCATCGCCAGCCTCGACCACATCGCAATGGTCGAGAAGGACGCGATGCTCGAAGGCCGGCACATGACTGTCATCCTCGCGGCCGATAAGAAGAAAATGGCTGCTCTCGCGCGTGCTGCTGCTGCCGCAGCTGCCGCTGGAGAGGCTCCAGTCGAGGAAGAAGAAGATGAAGCTGTCACCGCTGCCGCAGCCGAGGCACCGGTGATCGACGACGACAAAGACGAGATCGAGGAAGATGACGACGCCGTGGATGACGATGTCGACATCGACGACGACACAGGAGACTAGACGTGCCGAAGCTCAAGACCCACAAAGGCGCCGCCAGCCGCTTTCGCGTAACCGGCGGTGGCAAGATAGTTCGTATGTACGGAAGCCGGAATAACTTCCGCCGCAAGAAGCGCAAGCCGATCACCGTGCAGTTCGGGCGAACTGTTGAAGTCGCCCCTTCGCATGCACCGATCGTGAAGCGGTTGCTCGCCGGACAGTAAGGCAGCACCAGAGGAGCACCATCCATGAGCCGAGTGAAGCGTGGCGTCACGTCGCATCGACGCCACAAGAAAGTCCTGTCGCTCACCAAGGGACACGCCGGTCAGCGTCACCGCCTGATCAAGCGCGCCAATGAGAGCATGCTGCACGCCCTGCGCTACAACTGGGTCGACCGCCGCGATCGCAAGGGCGACTTCCGCGAGCTGTGGATCATGCGTATCAACGCTGCCGCTCGCCTGCACGGCCTCAGCTACAGCCGCCTCATCCACGGCCTCAAGGTCGCCGGCATCGAGCTCGACCGCAAAGCCCTGGCGGACCTCGCTGTCACCCGCCCCGATGCCTTCGAGGAGCTGGCCGGCCAGGCCAAAGCCGCTCTCGCCTGAACGGCCCTCGTGGCCACCGTCAAGAGGCGCTCCACCCCGGGGCGCCTTTCGCGTAGGCGGTTGCGCTCCGGTTTGCTGCTGCGCCATTTGCCGAAACCTGAGACTATTGCACCCCAGGGGGTCCTGCGCGGATGTTGGAGCTGAAAGGTCACGTGGAAGCCTCGGGACGCCGGGTCGAAAAGCCATGGGGCTTCGAGCTTGTCTGGACCGAGCCACACCTCCCGTACGTTGGCAAGGTCATCCACATCAACGCGGGCGCTCGCCTTTCCCTCCAGGTGCACGACGCAAAAACGGAGACATGGCTGCTGATCTCCGGCCGCGTCCTCGTCACTCTGGAGGACGACACCGGCCAGCTTGCAGACTTCGAGATGGAGTCCGGCGCCGGGTACACCTGCCTTGCCGGACGCAAGCACCGTCTCGCCGGCATAACCGACTGCGAGGTACTCGAAGTCTCGACGCCCGAGGTTGGCGTCACCCATCGGCTCCAGGACGACTACGGGCGCCCGGACGAAGTCCTGGCCCCTATGGCCCCGGTGAGCCTGCCGATCGCTACTGGCCCGAGTGTGTGAGCCGCGGTATCCGCGAAAGCCCCAGAGCGTAGACCAGCACCGCCACCGTCCCTAGTACTGCGAAGTCGATCGGTAGCCCGATGAACCCCTCGCCGCCCGCGGCATAGGCGGCCAGTTGCATGGCGTCGACGGCGTAAGTCAACGGGTTCGCGAATGCCATCACCCGCAGCCACACCGGTAGCCCATCGATCGGGAAGAACGCCCCTGAGAAGAACAGCAGCGGGAACAGTGCAAGGTTCATCAACAGGTGGAAACCCTGCATCGACTGGATGCGCGAGGCGAACGCCTGGGCCAGCCCGGTGAGCATCAGGTTCAGCAGCACCACAGCGGAGACGGCGATCACGAAGCCCGGGACCACGCCATACTGCCATTCGAACTCCACGAACGGTGCCGCCGCTACCAGCACGACAAGGGCCTGCACCACCCCGATGACGAGGCTCGCCAGCGACTTCCCGAGCAGGATCACCCGCGGGTGATGCGGTGTGGAGAGCAGCAGCCGCAACACCCCGTTGTCCCGGTCCCGGAAGTAGGAGGCGCTTGAAAATGTTGACGAGAACACCGAGGTCATGACCACCGTTCCGGCCACCAGGTAGGCGGTGAAGTTCCCCGCCGCCAGGTTCGCCGGCTGGAGACCGCTCGAGACGCCGTTGCCCAGGAATACCAGGAACATCAGGGGCGTCAGGACCGACGAGTACAGTTGCGAACGCGATCGGACAATGTTCAGCAGCTCGCGCTCGGCCATGGTGGTTACCGCCGCAAGCGCGCTCACTTCGAGTCCCCAACCCGCCGCTGGATGTACCGGAAGTAGGCGTCTTCCAGCGACGACGATTCGATGCTCACACCGCGGATTCCCCTCCCCGCGAGCTCGAACAACCGCGGCACGAGCGCCGAAGCGTCGTCGGCCGTGACGTGCACGATGTCTCCGATTCGCAGAATCTCCCCGGTGCCCGCCCACCCTGCGACCACCGCGAGTTCCTCGGCTGATGCGCCGGGCCAGGTGATGCGTACCGCATCCCGCCGCAGTCCCTGTTTCAACTCGGCGGGCGTCCCGGAGGCGACGACGCGCCCACCTTGCACGAACGCCACGCGGTCACAGGCTGCGTCCGCCTCCGCGAGGTCATTGGTCGCGAGCAGCACCGTCGTTGCACCGCGCGCTTCTCCCAGCGTGTCCCAGAGTATCTGGCGCTCTTCGGGGTCAACCCCCGTCGTCGGCTCATCGAGCAGGAGGATTTCTGGCTCGTGCAGCAGCGCACGCGCGACCTCGAGCCGCCGCCGCATTCCTCCCGACAGCGTCGAGACCGGATCGCCCGCCCGTTGAGCCAGTCCGAAGCGTTCCAGCAGCGCGGGGATGCGCGCTTTCAGCGCTCCGCCATGGATACCGAACAGGCGCCCTGCGAACCGCAGGTACTCGGCCGTCCGCATGAGTGGGTCGGCACTGTTCTCCTGGAACACGGTCCCGACGCGCGCCCTCAGCGCCCGCGATGGCGCCTCGCCCAGCACTCGCAGTTCACCGGCCCCCGGCCGCTCCATCGCAGCGAGCATTGCAATGAACGTGCTCTTGCCGCTTCCGTTGGGGCCGAGGATGCCAAATATGCCGCCGCGAGGGACCTCGAGCGAAAACCCGTCCAGCGCACGCCGCTCGCCGTAGTCGCGGACGATGTTGCGTGCCCAGATCGCGGCTCCAGATTGTTCCATCGTTGGCAGTGTCACATCGCCCGCGCTGTGGGGCGAGTGCTATTCCGGGGCGACCAGCATCCCGACCATCATCTGCATGATCAGCAGCGCGATGATCGCCATCAGCGGGCTCATATCTATCATCCCTGTGCTCGGCATGTACCGCCGAATGGGCTCGATGATCGGCTCCGTGACCCGGTGGAGCATCTGGTAAAGCGTGCTCGACTGGTCGACCGGAAACCAGCTCAGCAGCGACCTGGCGATGATCGCCCAGGTCAGCAGGTTCAGCCAGGTGTAGGTCAGCTGTGCAACGTACGGGTTAATGGCCGGTCTCCGGGAGACGGGATGATGGTGCCCCTCAGGATACCAGATCGGCAGAAAGGCCACGGAAGCTCACTGCTCGGCCGCCGTCTGCACCACGGTAATCATGATGTAGAGCACGATGATCACCACCATCGCCGAAAAATCGATCATCCCCGTCCGCGGCATGATCCGCCGCACCGGCTCAAGCAGCGGCTCGGTGATGTTGTTCAACAGCCGCACGAGTTCGTTGTTGCGGTCGACCGGGAACCAGGTCAACAACGACCGGATGATGATTGCGATGATGAGCACATACAGGAACAGGATGAAGATGTTGGCGATCTGGTCGTTCATCAGCCGTTTCCCAGCTCAATTGCGCGCCGGTGGGCCGCCCGGATCGCCTCACCGATCGAGGCCCGGAACCCGGCCTTTTCCAGCTCGTGGAGCGCCGCCGCCGTCGTCCCCGCCGGCGAAGTGACCATCGCCCGCAGCTCCGAAGCCGGCCGGCCGGCCGCCTGTGCGTACACCGCCGATCCGTACACCGTCTGCAACACCATCTCCTCCGCCTGCGCGCGCGTCAGGCCAACCGCTACAGCACCCTCCACCATCGCCTCGATGAAGAGGAACACGTACGCCGGCCCGCTCCCGCTCACCGCCGTCGCCATGTCCAACTTCTTCTCGTCCTCGACATAGATTTCCCGCCCGATCGCGGCCAGGAGGTTGCGCGCCAGCTCGCGCTGCTCCGCCAGCACCCCGGGTGTCGCGGTCCAGACACTCATCCCGGCCTTGGCTGCCACCGGCGTATTCGGCATCGCCCGCACGACGCGGTCGTGGCTGAACTCCCGCTGAATCGAGTCGATTCGCACGCCGGCCATGATCGAAAGTAGGAGTGCGTCGGCTTTCAGTGCCCCGTGCACGCTCTTCATGTCCTGGGGCTTCACCGAGAGGATCACCAGGTCCGCATCAGCCATCGTGGCGCCCGGGTCGCCCGAGACGCTCACCCCGTACACGCTCCGCAGCTGGGCTCGCCGCGCCTCCACTACCTCGCACACGCACACGCGGCTCGCCTCGAACACGGACCGCTCGATGGCCGCGGCGAGGATAGCCTCGCCCATCACTCCACCGCCGATAATCGCGACATTCACTGGCGTTCTCCAAACAAGGCCCGCCCCACGCGGATGTGGGTCGCGCCCTCCTCGATGGCCGTCTCGAAATCCTCGGTCATCCCCATCGACAAGTGTCGCAGGCCGTGCCGTTCCGCCAGCTTCCGGAGCTCTCCGAACACGGGTCGCACCGCCTCAGCCTCCGAAACGCGGGGCGCGACTGTCATGAGCCCGGTCACTCGCAAATTCGTCAATCCACGCACCACATCGAGCACTTCCGGGAGTTGCTCCGGGAGGATGCCGTACTTGGTCGGCTCGGCGGCGACGTTCACTTCGATCATCAGCGGGACGGGGTGCGTTGCGTTGCCGTCGATCGCGCGCAGGAGCCGCTCCGAGTCGACGGCGTGCAGTATAGCAAACGTCCCCAATGCGGCCCGGACCTTGTTGGTCTGCAGATGCCCAATCAGGTGCCAGGCCGGAGCAACGAGAGGCGAATTGCAGGTCGCGAGGGCGACCTCGGCCGCCTTCGCGACGCCTTCCTGGACGCGATTCTCGCCGAAGTCTGTGAGGCCCGCCTCCATCGCCGCGAGCACCGTCTCCGCCGGCCAGGTCTTCGTCACCGCGATGAGGGTCACGTCCGCGGGTGACCGCCCCGACCGCTCGCATGCGCGCTCGATCCGTCCCCGCACCGCCGCCAGGTTCGCACCGATCGCGGAGACGGTAGCCCCCGCGGTCATCCGAGGTCCGGCGGGTGTTTCGCTTCCCACACGCCCCGCGCGACCAGTGCCGCGACCACTGCTGCGATGGCGCCAAGTCCCAGCCAGCTGCTCACCATGAACAGCCAGAAGATCAGGATGAGTGCGAACACGAACCCGAACAGCAGCCCGAGCGGCAACGCCAGCGTCTTGAACACCACCCAGATGATCGCGAACGTCTCGCGCCATGAGCCGGGCTTCGGCTCGTCGTCCGGGGTCTTGTTCTGGCCGTAGTAGAAGCCCATGGCTACCAGTCTAAGGCCATGGCGCCAAAGTGAAGAGTCAGGGCATCCCTGCGTCCAGAAACGCCCAGACGTGGAGCGCTGGGAGTTCATACCCGTGCGCCGCGAGGATGGTCGTGATGTCGGTGCGATGCTCGACGCCGTGGTTGTAGGACTGGAACAGCGGGATGACCGCCGGCATTTCGAACTGCTGGCCGCGGAACGAGCCGGTGATTTTCGTTTCGGCGGCAATTGTTCCGGCGGCGGCGATGAGGTCTTCGGCGTCCTGGACGAAGTGGGCGCGGAGGTCATCAAGGCTCGGGAGCGGATCCGGGATCCCGGCCAGCGAGACGGCCGCCGAGGACTGGATCGCCCCGATAAACCGGCGCTGGTTGAGGAGCGTGTGGGTAATGGTCTCGTGGACCGTGCCATAGACGCCCGGCGTCGTGAGCGTGAGGGATTCGGGCGAGGACTGGGCGAGGGCATCGAAAAGGGTGAGCCACGACCAGCGGTGGTGGCGGTAGAGGAGCGGGAGTGCGGCCGTCATGAGGCAATTGTGGACGATGATGGACGCGGTGTCAGGGGTGGCCGGAGGGGTTGGTGACAGCGGTGTGGCGTTTAGTCGGTGCTGTCCTGAAAGGCAGCCCACCCATGAAGAACGGCGAAGATTTCGACGCGATCGGGGAAGCGCTCGTAGAGGATTCGGTAGTCGCCCTCAATGAGATCGCGCAGTCAGGGAAATCCTGCAACTGGAGGGCGCGTGAATGAAGCGTCTTGAGCAGTGTCCGAGCGCCTGCGCGAGAGAACCTGGACCGGTACGCGTGAATCGCTCGAATGTCCGCCCTGGCCTCCTGCGACCAAACGACTCTCACGCTTCGTCGCCGAGATTGAACTCGGCGAAAACTTCCTCAGTCGTGAGCAACGGTTCCTCACGAGCGGACTTCACTCCTCGCTCAATCTTCTCCCGAACGTACATGGCGTACTTGAAGTCTTCCCATGTCGCGTCGTCCGGGAGCGATTCGATGAGCCTGCGAGCCTCTTCCTTCGCCGTTGTAGCCATGGTGCGAGTATGTCAACCTCCGAAACCAAAGGCGGGCGCCAACCAGTGCCCGCCCTCGAGGCCATGTTCGGATGCCTGCCCCCTACCTCACCCGCACTTGTTGTAGAAGCAGTTGTGGCAGATCAGGCAGCCCTCCGCGTAGTACAGCACTGCCCCGCAGTCCGGGCAGCCCACCCCGCTTGCCACCGCGTCGCTGTGCTTGCTCGCCGTCACGCTCGGGTTCGTGCTCTCTGCCACCTGGTCTGCCGGGATGAGCGTCGGCTGCACCGCTGCGTTCCCGCCGTCGAACTTCAGCTCCAGCCAGCGGAACACGTAATCCACGATGCTCGTCGCGATCGGGATCTGCTTGTTGCTCGTCGGGCCGCTCGGCTCGAACCGGGTGTTCCGCAGCTTCGAGGTCAGCTCCGAGATCGGCACGCCGTACTGCAGCGCGTAGCTCGTCAGCATCGCCACCGTGTCCATCAAGCCCGAAACGGTCGAGCCCTGCTTGTTCACGTTGATGAACACCTCGCCCGGCGTCCCGTCTTCGTACAGGCCGACCGTCATGTAGCCTTCCTGCTCGCCGACCCGGAACTTGTGCGTGATGGCGTGGCGCTCGTCCGGCAGCTTCCGCCGCACCGGGCCGACCGCGCCAGTGATGATCGCCTGCGCCGCCTCGATCGCCTTCTCGCTCTCGCTCTTGTCGGCATGCTTCAGCACCTGCAACTCGCGCGAACCGTCGCGGTAAATAGTGATGCCGTTGCAGCCCGTGCGGTACGCCAGCTCATAGGCCGTCCGCACGTCGTCCACGGTCGCGCTGTTCGGGAAGTTGATCGTCTTCGAGACCGCGTTGTCGGTGAACTCCTGGAAGGCCGCCTGCATGCGCACGTGCCACTCCGGCGCGATGTCGTGCGCCGTCACGAACGTGTCCTTCACCCACTGCGGCACTTCCGGCCGCTCCGCCAGGTGTCCGCCCTCGGCCAGGAAGCGGATCAGTTCCTCGCTGTAAAAGCCCTCGGCCTTCGCCACTTCCTCGAACTGCTCGTTCACTTCCGCCAGCTCGGTGCGCTTGGTCGGGTCGTCCTTGTCCAGGTAGTGCGACCGGATGAACGCGAGCGAGAACACCGGCTCGATCCCGCCCGAGCAGTTCGCGATGATGCTCAGTGTGCCCGTCGGCGCGATCGTCGTCCGGGTTGAGTTGCGCATCGGACGCGGGCCCTCGGGCCCATTCGGCCCGTAAATCGATTCTGTCCAGTCCGGGAAGTTGCCGCGCACCTGGGCCAGCTGCTGCGATGCCGCGTCAGCCTCGCGCTGGATGACCGACATCACCTCCCGGGCCAGCGCCAGCGCTTCTTCCGAGTTGTAGGCGATCCGCAGGTCGATGAGCATGTCCGCCCACCCCATCACGCCCAGCCCGATGCGCCGGATCGCGTGCGAGGTCTCCGCGATCTCCGGGATCGGGTAGTGGTTCATCTCAATCACGTTGTCGAGCAGGTGCACTGTTCGCCGCACCACCTGGCCCAGGCGGTCATAGTCGACCTCCTTTGCCCCGGGAGCGCCCTTGGTGCAGTGGTGCAGGTTGATCGAGCCCAGGTTGCACGAGTCGAACGGGTACAGCGGCTGCTCGCCACACGGGTTGGTCGATTCCACCGGTCCACGCGTCGGCACCGGGTTCGCCCGGCCCGCGTTGATCCGGTCGATGAAGACCACGCCCGGGTCGCCGTTCTTCCAGGCGTTCGCGAACATCTTCTCCCAGACTTCGCGCGCGTCCCGCTGCTCCACCACCTTGCCAGATACCGGGTTGATGATGTCGTAGGTCGTGCCGGCTTCCACCGCCTTCATGAAGGCGTCCGTCACGGCCACGCTGATATTGAAATTCTGCAGCGTAGTCATGTCCGACTTCATCGTGATGAACTCGTCGATGTCCGGGTGGTCCACCCGGAGGATGCCCATGTTGGCCCCGCGCCGGGTCCCGCCCTGCTTAATCGCTTCAGTTGCCGAGTCAAACACCTTCATGAACGAGACCGGGCCGCTCGCGACGCCCATGGTCGATTGCACCCGGTCGTTGGCCGGCCGCAGCCGCGAGAACGCGAACCCGGTGCCGCCACCCGACTTGTGGATGATGGCCGTGTTCTTGATCGCCTCGAAAATGCCATCGATCGAGTCCGGGACAGGCAGGACGAAGCAGGCGGAGAGCTGCTGCAGTTCGCGCCCCGCGTTCACCAGCGTCGGTGAGTTCGGGAGGAAGTCCAGTGATGCCATCAGCCGGTAGAAGCTCTCTTCCGCCGCGGCACGGTCACCCTCGGCGCCCCCGAAGCGGAGCTCCGCCTCGGCCAGGTTGTGCGCCACCCGGCGGAACACCTGGTCAGGCGTCTCCTGCGCGTCCCCACGGTCGTTCCGGCGTGCCACGCGGCGCTCGATGACGACCTTCGCGTTCTCCGAAAGCGGCGCGGGCTCGAAATCTCCGTTGTTCAAGCCGAGACCTTCCGATGCTGTGGTGACCATGGCGTTCCTCCCA
>CAUJEQ010000027.1 GCA_963169135.1 Chloroflexota bacterium | reverse complement strand
TTCCGGTTCGACGACCCGACACCTGAGCCGACCGCGACGTTCACGCCGACCAACACGGCGACGCCGGTGCCAACGCCGACCAACACAGCAACCGCGACGCCGACCTGGACGCCGACTCCAACACCAACCCGGACCGCGACGCCGACACCGACGAACACGGCGACTCCCACATCGACGGTCACCCCGACGGCGACGAACACACGGCCCGCCGTCCCAACGGCAACGGCGACGCCAACACCGACCGCCGCCAGCCAGCCGGTCTCTCCCACGCCGTCGCCAACGCCCACGCCAGCCGCCCAGCCCGGGACGGGGACGGTGCGGGTGATGGGCTGCACACCGCCGGCGAGCGCGGTGAGCGTGCGGATGACGTACGCGGGAGGTGCGGCGCCGCCACCCGCGTTCATGGACCTCACCCTGCCCGCGGTGCAGATGCCCAACCCCGGCCCACCTAGCCTATTCGGCTTCGTTCTGCCGCCAGACGCGCCCGGCGGGACGCTGTTCGACCTGGTACCGCAGGTGAACGACCCGACCTGCCCGCCCTCGACAGCTGAGCCCGTGCTGTGGGACCCGGTGGCCGCCAATGCCGCGTCGCTCTTCCTGCCGGTGGGCGAGAGTGTCCTCGAGGCATCCAGTCACGGCGGGATCATGCCGGGCGGCGACATCGTCACCTGGGTAACGACTCGCGAATTCAAAGACGACATTGCGGGTGTGAAGCAGATCTTCAGGCTCGGGTCGACGGCGACGTTTGATGGCGTTGCATGGCAGGTCTCGCTACAGCCCTTCTCGGGAGCGTTCGACCCGCTCGACCCGAACCCGGTGGGGATGCTCGCATCGGGGGAGGCGAAATGCGGCGCGAAGGGCGGTTGCACGTTCACCGTGGACTTCAGCACGTTCATGCCCGCACCGCCCAAGCCCGAGCCGCAGAAAAAGACGTCGAAGAAGACAGCATGGTCGGCACAGGCAATGGGCACGTTGTTCGAAGCTGTGCCGCTGTTCCAGGTGGCGCAGGGAGCGGCCCAGGAGAAGGCGGGGGCGGGTGCGCCAGTGCCGTCCGCTTCTTCGGTGGGCCCGGTCCTGGGCACCGGTGCGGTGATGTCGGGCTCTCCCGTGGGCGCGGTGCTTTACACGCCGCCGAGGGAGTTCTACTTCCGGGCGGTACCGCTGAACGGCGATACCTGGCTGGGGCCGCAGTCGAACACCGTGATCCTGCGCTGGATGGGGCCCTACGACGGGCCGGACCCGAAGAACATCAAGATCGCCGGGTGCTCGGGAGCGGCGGATGACCCGTTGTGCAAGGGACAGGCGGCGAAGCCCCCGAACTACGAGGTCCAGATCCTCACCTATCACGGCTGGATTACGCCCAAGGACGGCCACAAGGGGTGCTTCGTCGTCACCGAGACGACCACCGCGAAGTTCAATCCCCTATTCCCACCGATCACCTACAAGGAAGGTCAGACGGTTTGCCCACCGAAACCGAAGGAGCCGAGCTTCCTCGAATCGATTGTGAACTTCGTGGTGGACGCAGTGAACTGGGTGGCGAACACGTACCAGAAGCTGAAGGACGAGGTGATCGATCTTGTCGCGCAGTTCGTGCCCGCGGAACTCTGCGACAAGAGTTGCCTCGGTACCCTGCTCGACGCCGGACTGATGGCACTGGGCATCCCGCCAAGCCTGCCCAACTTCGACCAGCTGATGAACCAGGGGATCGAGTACCTGGCTTCGGCCGCGGTCGAACAGATCGGCGTGCCCAAGGCGCTGCAGGACATGGCGGCGGGCCCCGCGAAAGACCTGGCGATCGAACAGTTCAAGAAAACGACCGAAGAGCAGATCAAGGCCGGGATCGAAGCGGGCATCAAGGAGATGCAAAAGAGCCTGTCTTCGCAGGTGTCGTGGATAGCGGACGGGGTGCCGATCAAACCCGACCCGCTGGGCGACTACCAGCCACCGGCCATGACCTTCCGGGTGACGCGCGCAAAGGGTGGTGGGACCGGTGTTTGCCATGGAAACGTCTGGGTGATGACAACGGTCACGAACACGACACCCAACGGCGTGAAGGAACTCGATGGCCAGGCGTGGGCGTGGCTCTACGAAACGAAGGCGATCCCGGTGCCGCCACTCGCGGAGGGCGAGTCGATGACCGTCCCGGTGACACTGAAGCCGCGGTTCAGCTATGGGTATGCGGGCGCGAAGTACTGGTCGTACAACCACGCGGCGTCGGGCTGGTCCCGCCTCTACTACGGCGGCATCGCCGAACTGCAGGCGCTGGGCGGCGGATGCATCGGGGGAGACGAGCTGACCGTGCCTGCCGAGGCGGCGCTGCTCGGTGCCACAGTCGTGCCCTGACCGCGTCATTGATCGTGCGGAGGCACTCTGCGAGCATCCCGCGGGACTGGAGGGATGCTGCGATGACCGATACAACACCACCACTTCCGACGAGCCTGGAGGGGTTGACGCCCGAGTGGCTCACCCTGGTGCTGTGCGAAGGCGGCACGCTGCCGGAGGGCGCCGTAACCTCCGTGAAGGCGGAGGTTATTGGCGCCGGAGTCGGGTTCATCGGCACGGTCGCGCGTCTGACCCTGGCCTACGATGGCGCTCCGGACGATGCTCCGGCGACGGTCATCGCGAAACTGCCTTCGGACGACCCGGGGTCGCGGATGGTGGGCGTTGCCTTCGGTCTGTACGAGCGCGAAGTACGCTTCTACGCGGACCTGGCGGACGAGTGCGGGCTGCCGGCGCCGAACACGTACTTCGCCGAATACAACGCGGCGGCGGGCCAGGCGGCGATCCTGCTGGAGGACCTTTCGGCGGGAGCGTTCGGCGACCAGGTGGCCGGAGCCACGCTGGCCGAGGCGGAGATGGCGATCGACGCGCTGGGGCCGTTCCACGCGAAGTGGTGGCAGAGCCCGGAGTTCGCGAAGTACCCGTGGATCACGTCGGGCATCGAGACGATCCGCCAGCCGATCCAGATGATGTATGCGGCGGTCTGGCCCGTTGCCCTGGAGCGGTTCGGGCACCTCCTGCCAGAAAACCTCCGGCCGCTGATCCCGGATTTCGGGCGACGGACGATGGCCGCGCTCGACCAGATGGCGCTCGGTCCGGAGACGCTCTGCCACGGCGACTACCGGACGGACAACATCTTCTTCGGGGCGCCGGGGACGCAGCGCCCGCTGGTGGTCTGCGACTGGCAGGGGCCGGGCAAGGCCACCGGCGTGGTCGATGCCGCGTATTTCATCGCCGGGAGCCTGGGCCCGGAGGCCCGCCGCAAGCACGAGGACGACCTCTTGCGGCGCTACCACCACCACCTGCTCGCAGGCGGGGTGAAGGACTACTCGTTCGAGCAGTTGAAGACGGACTACCGGGGCTATTTCGCCGGGGTGATCGCGGGGAGCGTGGTGCTGCTCGGGACGCTGCCCGAGGGAAATGACCGGGGCAGGCGCCTGATCGAGACATCGATCGAACGGTTCATCACGGCGATGGAAGACCACGACTCGCTGGCGCTGCTGCCGGAGTAAGAGCGCGGGGACGCTCGCTTTAGGGGTAGACTCCGCGCCATGGCCGGTCAGGTTGAGTTCGGGCTGGGCAAGGGGAAGGTGTTCCCGCACGAAAAGGCGGGGTCGCTGCTGAACCCCGTGCGGCGGTTGATCCAGTCGCCGGCGGCGGTGGTGCGCTGGATCGGCCTGCGGGGCGACGAGACGGTCCTCGAGCTCGGGTGCGGTCCCGGATACTTCAGCATCGCGTTGCGGGACGCCACGCCGCACGGGCGCCTGGTGCTGTTCGACCTGCAGCCCGAGATGCTCCACATGGCCCGGAAGCGCGTGGGGCCGGGCGGCACCGTAACGACCGTCGCGGGGAACGCGATGTCCCTTCCGTTCCCGGCTGAGACGTTCGACGTGGTGTTCATCGCGGCCGTACTCGGGGAGGTGCCCGACCGCCTGGCGTGCCTGTCGGAAGTGCGCCGCGCGCTTCGTCCCGGCGGGAGGCTGGTGGTCAACGAGGTACGGGGAGACCCCGACTACATCAAGGCAACGGACCTGGACCGGTTGTGCGGCGAAGCGGGGATGCAGCTCCGGCGGAGGCGGCGCGGAAGGCTGAGGTGGACCTGCCTGGCGGAGTACGTCCCGGCGTAGGCACGGGCTCTCACTGGCCGGGGCTCGCCTGTGTGTGCCAGCGAGTTGCCTGCGATTGCTGGTCGGAGTTCGTGGTCCCTCCCTTATGGTCGGGGCTCGCCAATGCCGTCACGCCCCGAGGAGCAGTAGGTCTACGTCCAAGAACTGCCGGAACGCGGAGTCCGTGGTGACCATTGCGTAGCCGCCGGCAAGGGCGAATGCCGCCAGGTACGCATCCATCCAGAGACGGGGCGATGCGAGGGGCCGGTCCGTGAACTGTCTCCAGTAACGATCCAGCCGGGGCGGTTCGGTGCCCAGGTACGCCACCCGCTCATCGGCCAGCACGGTCTCATACACCTGCCAGGCCTGCCGGTTGTCGAGTGCTGAACTGCCGTAGGCAGCGAACACTGCGGGCGTCGTGAGCAACCTGAGCAGCGACTGCTGCGTGGCGCGGCAGAACAACAGGCTCCCCGGTTCATCGACCGTCTCGAACCAGCTTCGTACCGGGGCCGCCAGGGTGTGGTGATCGACGAGCAGCGCAAGCCAGACATTGACATCGCAGAGGTGGCGAGTCAACGGGCGAGCGCCTCGACTTCCTGCTCGAGGAGAATCTCGGCAACGCGTTCCGGAGTGAGTTCCTCCTCGGGCGAGGCACGGTGGGCGGTGCGGATCAACGGGAACTGCACCCGGCGATCGGCCTTCCGGGGCCCGTCTTCGGACTCGAGGCCCTTTCGCAGCAGTTCGGGGATGAGGTCCTTCAGTCTGCGGCCCTCACTCACGGCCCGGATCTTGATCGCCGTGATGAGGTCATCAGGGAGTTCGACCGTCGTCTTCATGGGCCCAGTTTACCAGAAACCCAGAAAGCTGGGGAACCCTGCTGTCAGCAAGGTGGGGCGGGGCGGGGCGGTGTTCGGGGGTTGACCGCAGCAGCGCGCCATCCCTGGCGCGCCTCGGATGAGATTTGGGGGGTGCATCCCCGGGGCAAGGGCGGCGCTGGAGCGAAGGCACCGGAGCAGCCCCGCTTCGCGCCCGGATGGGCATCAGATCCCGGATCCATCAGCCGTCGTGTGGTCCCGGGGCGTGGCCTTAGGCTATGTGCGGCGGGGATTGAGACAGGGCGACACCGGCCGCGATGGGGCGCCAGGTTAGTCGTCGCCATGGACAGGAGGGAGCGTCATGACCACAGCAAAGCCCGAAACCCTGCTTGAACAGCTCGGAGAGCGCCTTGGTGATGTCGAACGGCGGGCAGAACAGCTCAACGAGCGGCTGGCCGTGATGGAGGCGCTGGCCGGGAGGGGAATGCACCCGGAGGAACACGAGGGCGCGATCAACGCGGCTGGCCAGCTGCTCGATCTCGCACGACGCCTTGATCGGCTGGAGGCCGCACTGGCGGGGATCGACCGGCGCACTGCGGTCCTGGAAACACTGGAGCGGAGCGCCCTGGACGGTTAGGGGGCCGGTTTTCGCGCCCGGACTCGAGCCTCTGCCGGCGGCGCCCTATCGCTGCGAGGCAGCGAGGGCGTAGAGGCCGGCGAGGGAGATGGCGAAGAGCCCCGTGAGCGAGAGTTTCTCGCGCAGCGAGAGGGGCAGGCGGAGTTCTGGCATCAGGTCACTGCTGGCGATGTAGATGAAGTTCCCGGCCGCGAACGGGATGAGCAGGTCGATGTCGAGCGCTCCCGAGGCAGCGTAGGCAAGTAGCGCCCCTACGAGGAACGCCAGCCCCGAGAGCAGGTTGTAGATGAGCGCTTCCCGCTTGCCCCAGCCGCGGCTCACGAGGATGCCAAAGTCACCGAGTTCCTGCGGCACTTCGTGTGCCGCGGCGACGAACCACGTTACAACCCCCACCCGGGCGTCGATGAGAAACGTGCCGGCAACGGCGATTCCGCCGAGGAGGTTGTGCAAGCCATCGGCCAGCAAGATCAGGTAGCCGAGCGGCTGATGTTCGACGATGACGCGATGCGAATGGTGCCAGTGCAAGAACTGTTCGAGCAGGAAGAACGTAACGAACCCTGCCGCCAGCGACCCATAGACGGGCAACTCGTTGCCGATGTGGTCGACCGCTTCGGGCAGCATGTGGAAGAACGCGCCGCCGAAGAGTGAACCGGCGGCGATCGCGACCAGTGGGTTGATCAGCCGATCGAGCCACCGTGGTGGCAGGAGTATGGTAATCGCGCCGCTCAGGGCGATTGCCGACATGGCCAGGCCACCCGCCACGATCCAGGCAAGCGTTGTCATCCGGCATTCCGGCCGCTTTGTTCGAACGAACGATGTGCCAGGCACAGCAGCTGGGCCGCGAGGAGCTCCATGGCCTACGCGGCGCCCGGGTTCACCATTGCCGCCACTGCGGCCAGCGGTGCCAGCATCTCGATGAGTGCCTCGCGGTCGAGATGCTCGATCCGCCGCTCGACTTCGCGGGGGTCGACGTGGTCTGGCTTTTCCTCTCCAACGAGCTCGCAGGCGATGGCATGGCTACGGGCAAAAGCGAGCGCGAGTGACTCGAGTTCGCCTCGTGTGCACGCCTTGAGTGCTGTCTCGGCGTTCAACAGATACGGTGGTTGCATAGCGTCCCTCGCCGGCACTTCTGCGGGCCGGACACGCCAGCATCCTACAACGATCCGGGGTGGCCTATGCTTCGAGCAGGCTCCGAAGCATCCAGGCTGTCTTCTCGTGGACCTGCATACGCTGCGTCAGAAGGTCGCAGGTCGGCTGGTCGTTCGCCGCTTCAGCGACCTTGAAGACTTCGCGGGCGGTGCGGGCCACCGTCTCGTGCCCATCGACAAGGAGCCGGATCATGTCCGTCGCAGCAGGTACACCCACGTCTTCCTTGATCGAGGCGAGCTCCGCGAACTGGCGGTAGGTGCCGGGCGCCGGGAAGCCCAGTGCGCGAATGCGCTCAGCGAGCTCGTCCACAGCCAGGGCAAGCTCGTTGTAGTGCTGCTCGAACATGAGGTGCAGGGTCTGGAACATTGGGCCGCTGACGTTCCAGTGGAAGTTGTGGCTCTTCAGATAGAGCGTGTACGTATCGGCGAGCACTCGCGAGAGCCCGCCCGCAATTTCTTCGCGCGAGGCCGCGCTGATCCCGATGTCTATCTTCATTCTGTGCCTCCATGGGGCGGTGACGATCGTAGCACTCGGCCTGAGCGATGCTACGGCCAGATGGTGAGGGCGGCCGGTACCGGCCGGCCCTCACCCTGCACTGGCGCCAGTTCGTTACACCTCGCGGAATTCGCCTTCGACGGTGCCTTCTTCGGCACCTCCGGGTTCGCCGCCGGCGAAGCCATCGGGGCCGCCCGGACCGCCTTCAGCACCGGCTGCGCCGTAGACGGCTTCGCCGATCTTCTGGAGCGAACCGCTCAGCGCCTCGGTCGTGCTCTGCATGCGATCGACGTCGTCGGCTTCGATGGCGGCGCGGACGTCCTTCACCTTCGCCTCGACCTCTTCCTTGAGTTCGGCCGGGATCTTGTCGGCGTTGTCGCGGAGGGTCTTCTCGGCCTGGTAGGCCATCGAGTCGGCGGTGTTCTTCGTTTCGATCGCCTCCCGCTTCTTGCGGTCTTCGTCGGCGAAGAGCTCGGCCTCGCGCTGCATCTTCTCAATCTCGTCCTTCGAAAGGCCGCTCGAAGACTGGATCGTGATCTTCTGCTCGCGGCCGCTGCCCTTGTCCTTGGCCGAGACGTTCACGATGCCGTTGGCGTCGATATCGAACGTGACCTCGACCTGGGGGATGCCGCGAGGGGCGGGGAGGATGCCATCGAGGATGAAGCGGCCGAGCGACTTGTTGTCGCCGGACATGGGCCGTTCGCCCTGGAGGACGTGGATCTCGACGCTCGGCTGGTTGTCGGCGGCGGTGCTGAAGGTCTGGCTCTTGGCGGTCGGGATGGTGGTGTTGCGCTGGATGATGGGAGTCATCACGCCGCCGAGGGTCTCGATACCAAGGGTCAGCGGGGTGACGTCGAGGAGGAGGACATCCTTGACTTCGCCCTTGAGGACGCCGGCCTGCACGGCTGCGCCGATGGCGACAACTTCATCGGGGTTCACGCCCTTGTGGGGATCCTTGCCGAAGAAGTCGGCGACGACCTTCTGGACCGAAGGCATGCGGGTCTGGCCGCCGACGAGCACGATCTCGTCGATGTCCGGTCCCTTCTTGCCGGCGTCGGCGAGGGCCTTCTTCACGGGCTCGAGCGTGCCCGTGAGCAGCTCGCCGACGAGCTGTTCGAGCTTGGAGCGCGTGAGGGTGACGTTGAGGTGCTTGGGGCCGCTGGCATCGGCGGTGATGAACGGCAGGTTCACTTCGGTCTGCTGGGCGCTGGAAAGCTCGATTTTCGCCTTTTCGGCCTCGGCCTTCAGGCGCTGGAGGGCCTGGCGGTCCTGGCGGAGGTCGATGCCCTCGGCCTTCTTGAACTCCTCGATGAGCCAGTCGATGACGCGCTGGTCGAAGTCGTCGCCGCCGAGGTGGGTATCGCCGTTCGTGCTGAGCACCTGGAAGGTGCCTTCGCCGAGTTCGAGGATGGAAATGTCGAAGGTGCCGCCGCCGAGGTCGTACACGGCGATGAGCTCGTCGTGTTTCTTATCGAGGCCGTAGGCAAGGGAAGCGGCCGTGGGCTCGTTGATGATGCGGAGGACATCGAGGCCGGCGATCTTGCCGGCGTCCTTGGTGGCCTGGCGCTGGGCGTCGTTGAAGTAGGCGGGGACGGTGATGACCGCCTCGGTGACCGGTTCGCCCAGGTACGCTTCCGCGTCAGCCTTGAGCTTCTGCAGGATCATGGCGCTGATTTCGGGCGGGCTGTAGCTGCGATCGCCCAGCTTCACGCTGGCGTCACCGTTGGCCGCGGCCGAGACGCTGTACGGAACGAGCTTCAGGTCGCGCTGGACCTCGGGGTCATCGAGCTTGCGGCCCATGAAGCGCTTGATGCTGAAGACCGTGTTCTCGGGGTTGGTGACCGCCTGGCGCTTGGCCACCTGGCCGACCAGGCGTTCGCCGGTCTTCGTGACGGCGACGATCGACGGCGTGGTGCGCGCGCCTTCGGCGTTGGGGATGACGACGGGCTCGCCGCCTTCCATGACGGCCATGCAGCTGTTCGTCGTCCCGAGATCGATACCAATTACCTTGCCCATGTGTCACTCCTGTTCGCCGCGGGCTTCGAGCCGCTGGCGGTGTGTGGTGGTGTAGGGGAGCCCTGGGCGGGCCCCGGTGTTGTTGTTGAGGGCCGGTTATCCATCGGCGGCCTCGCCGACGATGACCATGGCCGGGCGAATGACTTTGCCCTGCAGTTCGTAGCCCTTCTGGACCACGTGGAGCACCTTGCCTTCTTCACCCGGCTGGCGGCCGACCGCTTCGTGGCGGGCCGGATCGAAGGTTTCGTTTTCGGCCGCGATTTCGGCCACGCCCATCGCCTCGAGGAGGCGGTTGAACTTGTGGTGGATGTTGACCACCCCCTGGACCCAGTTGAGCCCGGCCATGGTGGAATCGACCGAGGCAACCGCGCGGTCGAGGTCGTCGTAGACCGGGAGCACGTTGATGACGAAGGCGGCATTGGTCAGCCGCGCCATTTCGCCCCGTTCTTGTTCGACACGCCGCTTGAAGTTGATGAAGTCGGCGGCCGTGCGCTGCCAGTTCTTGTAATACGTGTCGGCTTTTTCGCGCTCGGCTTCGAGCTCGGACACGCCCTCGGTCTCGCCGTCCGGCGGGGTTTCGGCGGGCTGATCCTGGCCGTCCCGCATGCGCGATGCGGCGCGCTTATCCACGATGCGTTCGTCGCTTTCGTCCACCATATCCACCTCCATGAAGGCCGTTGGCCGATGACCACTGGCCTGGTCTTTTTCTCGATTGCCCGCTCAGGTTGAGTCGGAGTCGCCATAGAACTCGCGGATGAGTTCGGTGAGCACATCGCTCACGTAGCGGACGTGGGCGACGGCATCGCCGTACTGCATGCGCGTGGGACCGAGGAGGCCGACGATGCCGCCGGCGCCGCCGGCTGGTCCGTAGCGGGCGAGCACGAAGCTCATGTCCTGGTAGGGGCCTTCGCGGTTTTCGTCGCCGATCACGACGGCGACGCCTGGTTGAGCGAGCGCGTCTGCCGGGATGGCTCCGCGGAGCTTGCGCTCCTCGACGGCGTCGAGGGTGTCGAGCATGCGGTCGCTCTGGCCGAACTCGGGCTGGCGGAGCATCTCGCGGACACCTTCGACAATGGGCGCGTCGACCTGAGCAGCCTGTTCCTTGAGCAACATATCGGTCAGCGCGGCGACCACGGCCGCTTCGGCCTGACCGAGAGGCTCGCTGCTGTCTCGCGTGGAGAGTTCGCCGGCAGTCTTGCCGCCGAACTCGGCATTGAGTTTCGCGGCCAGGCGGGAGAGCTGGTCCTGGTGGACGGCCACGGAAAAGTCGACGGTGCGCTGGTGCACGCCACTGTCGTTGGTGACAGCGACCAGCAGGGCCCGGTTCTCGAGCAGTTCCACGAGCTGGAGGTGCTTGAGCCGGACTTCGATGAGCCGCGGCTGGGTGACGAGGGCGACGTTGTGCATGTGGTTGGCGAGCACGCTGGCGGCCAGCCCGACCCACTCCTCCAGGTCGCGGGAGACCTGGTGGAACTGGTGAAGAATGGTGAACTGTTCCTGCTGGCTGAGGTTGCGTTCGGGCATGAGGCTCGAGACGTAGTAGCGATAGCCGCGGTGGCTGGGAATGCGGCCGGCGGAAGTGTGCGGATGGGTGATCATGCCTTCGTCTTCGAGGGCGGCCATCTCGTTGCGGACGGTCGCGCTCGAAAGGCCGAGCTGGTGGCGCTCCACAAGCGACTGCGAGCCGACGGGCTGAGCCGAGCCGACGAAGTCATCGACGATGAGGGCGAGGATGCGCGCGCGGCGATCTGACAATGGCATTATCAACCCTACTCTGGCAGTTTAGCACTCCGGAGCGGCGAGTGCTAAGACGCCTGGTTCAGTGTACCAAAGCCGGTGAGCGCTGGAAAAGCAGGACCAGCCCCCGGGAGGAGTTCAGACCTGGATCAGTTCGATTTCCACGTCGACGACCTCCGCGTCGAGCCGCCATTCCTCGACGGCGGCGGCGATAGCCCGGGCTTGCTCATCGGCGTGGCGTGAGCTGTTCGACACGACGCAGGCGCCGATGACCGCGGCACTCACGGTATCCAGTGCCTCGACTTCCGCGACGGATGCGTTGAAGCGGTTGCGGAGGCGCTCGACCACGGACTTCACGATGGCCCGCTTCTCTTTCAGGGTGCGCGAGGGGAGGCGGAGGTGGACACGGAGGACGGCGACAGTCATGGGGACTTTCGATCGACGATTGACGACTGACGATTCCCGCCCCTGGCGTCAGTTCGGATCGCAGGTGATTCACGAAAGCGCGTTCGGGTGATGGTGCCCGGGGGCGCCGCGTCGTCGTTCACGTTCGCCCAACTATCGCGCATCCGGTAGAATTCGGCCACAAACGTTCCCTACGCCAACTACCGGAGAATCAATGAACACCATCGAGTTCCTGCAGATCTCGTCGGCCGTGGTCCCTGACCGCGAGGCGCTGGTCGA
>CAUJEQ010000026.1 GCA_963169135.1 Chloroflexota bacterium | reverse complement strand
ACCAGCCCCTCCCCATCGACCACGGCCACGCCGAACGCCGACGGGTCGTCCTCCTCGTGCAGCGCAAGCGTCAGATCGGCCCCGAAACCCACGTGCGCCTGGAACGCCGCATGGAAGTCAAAGTCAACATAAACATCGCCGTTCAGCACCACGAACCGGCCCTCGATGCCCGTGGTCTGAACCGCGTGCCGGATCGCTCCTCCCGACTCGAGCCGCTCCCGCTCGATGATCGGGACGATTTCGATTGCGCCCCGCTTCCCGGCCGGGTACATCGTCACGAGGTCCTCATTGGCCTGTCCCAGCGCCAGCACCACGCGGTCGATCCCCGATCGCTCCAACCAGTCGAACAGGTAGTCGATCGCCGGCCGGTTGAGCACCGGGACGAGGCTCTTGTGCCGCGTCGAAGTTAGCGGCCGTAGCCGCGTCCCCTGCCCACCAACCAGGACAATCGCGTCCAATGGTGCCCGTCGCTACCTTCCGGCCGTTATCCGCAGGTCTGCCGACCGCGCGGTGTCTTCCCATAGGACATTCAGGTCAGTCCGCCCGAAGTGCCCGTAAGCTGCGGTGGGCCGGTAGATCGGCCGCCGGAGGTCCAGGTCCCTGATGATTGCTCCCGGCCGAAGGTCGAAGTGCTTCCGCACAGCGCCGAGAATCACCGAGTCCGGTACCACGCCCGTCCCAAACGTCTCTACCCCGATCGAGGTGGGGTGCGCCACGCCGATCGCGTACGACAGCATGAACTCGCAGCGTGTCGCCAGGCCGGCCGCCACGATGTTTTTCGCCACCCAGCGCGCCGCGTACGCCCCGGAGCGGTCTACCTTGGTCGGGTCCTTCCCGCTGAACGCGCCGCCCCCGTGCCGTGCGATCCCGCCATACGTGTCCACGATGATCTTTCTGCCCGTCAGTCCCGCGTCACCCCTTGGCCCGCCGACCACGAACCGCCCGGACGGATTCACGAACACCTTCGTCCGCTCGTCGATCAGCGACTTGTCCACGATCGTCCCGATGATGTGCTCGCGCACGTCGGTCTCGATCGTCTCGTTGTCGACATCGGGGGCGTGCTGGGTAGAGATCACCACCGCCTCCGCCCGGAGTGGATGCCAGTTCTCGCCGTACTCGATCGTCACCTGGCTCTTGCCGTCGGGCCGCAGCCACGGCAGCTCGCCGCTCTTGCGGGCCTGCGCAAGCCGCCGCGTCAGCCTGTGCGCCAGCGAGATAGTCAGCGGCATAAGCTCCGGCGTCTCCGTGCAGGCGAACCCGATCATCATCCCCTGGTCGCCCGCGCCCGTATCCAGGTCCGCCGTCTCGGAGTTCCCGTGACGGGCCTCCCACGATCGGTCGACGCCGTCCGCGATGTCCGGCGACTGTTGCCCGATCGCCGTGATCACCCCGCACGTCTCCGCGTCAAACCCGATCTGCGACGACGTGTACCCAATCTCCCGGATCGTCTGCCGCACGATGTTCGGGATCTCGATGTACGTGTTGGTCGTGATCTCCCCGGTTACCAGCACCAGCCCGTTGGTGATCGCCGTCTCGCAGGCCACGCGTGCCCGGTTGTCGTCCCGGTAAATCGCGTCCAGTACCGCGTCGGAGATCTGGTCGCACACCTTGTCCGGGTGTCCCTCGGTCACGGACTCCGAGGTCAACAGTTTCGGTTCAGTCATCTCTTGCCCTTCCTTGTCGGTTCGTGGCAAGGCCGGCGGGCAAAAGAAAGCCCCTCACAGTCCATGAGGGGCGATGCGTTCACGTCTTCCACGGATTGCACCCCTCGCTGCGAGGGGCGGGCCTTCCCGCAAGCCCGCCTTTTGTTGTCCTTCCCACGGAAGGACCGCGTCGTCTTGGCACCTTGGAGGCTTAACCAGGTTGCCGGGCGCGGTCGCCCTCTTGACGCTCCACCAATCCTACCAGTCCGCCTCCACCACGCGAAAGCGATCTGTTTCACAAACCCGTCGGCGCGGCATCCCGTGTCATTTCGGCGTGAATCGCCGCCGAACCTCCGCGACGACCGAATCGAAAGTCGGAAATCGTGAATCGGAAATCCGCTATGTTCCCGATTGCCAGCTCGTCAGGTAGTGCTTTTGCTCCTCCGTCAGGTAGTCGATCTGCACGCCCATCGCGTGCAGCTTCAGCCGTGCGATCTCCTCATCCACCTCGTGCGGGAGCTCGTACACCGTCTTCTCCAGCTTCGTCGCGTTCTCCGCAATCCACTCCGCCCCCAGCGCCTGGTTCGCGAACGACATGTCCATCACTGCTGCCGGGTGCCCCTCGGCCGCCGCCAGGTTCACCAGCCGGCCTTCGCCCAGCAGGAAAAGCTTCCGTCCGTCTTGCAGGCGGAACTCCTCCACCGAGTCCCGAACGCGCTTCTTGCCTTCACTCAGCGATGCGAGCGCCTTCAGGTTGATCTCGCTGTCGAAGTGCCCGCTGTTCGCCAGGATCGCCCCATCCTTCATCACTTCCAGGTGCTGCCGGTCAATCACGTTCATGTCGCCCGTGAGCGTCACGAAGAAGTCGCCCTCCTTCGCCGCATCGGCCATCGGCATTACCCGGTACCCGTCCATTACCGCTTCCAGTGCCTTCACCGGGTCCACTTCCGTCACGATCACCTGGGCGCCCATGCCCCGGGCTCGCGATGCTACCCCGCGCCCGCACCAGCCATACCCGGCGACGACGAAGTTCTTGCCGGCCAGGAGCACGTTCGTTGCCCGGATGATCCCGTCGATCGTTGACTGTCCCGTCCCGTACCGGTTGTCGAATAGGTGCTTTGTATCCGCCTCGTTGATGGCCACGATCGGGTAGCCCAGCGCGCCCGCGGCTGCCATCGCGCGCAGCCGGATCACTCCCGTCGTGGTCTCCTCCGTGCCACCGGCAACGCCCGGCAAGAGGTCGCGCCGGTCCTTGTGCAACGTCGCCACCACGTCCGCGCCGTCGTCCATGGTCAGCTGCGGCCCGTGCTCCAGTGCCTGGTGGATGTGCCGGTAGTACGTTTCGTTGTCTTCGCCGCAAATCGCGAACACCGGGATCCCGTACTCCTCCACCAGCGCCGCCGCCACGTCATCCTGCGTCGAAAGCGGGTTGCTCGCGCAGACCCGCAGGTCCGCCCCGCCGTCACGCAGCGTGATCGCCAGGTTCGCCGTCTCGGTCGTCACGTGCAGGCAGGCCGTCATCCGGATAGCCTTCAGCGGCTGCTCCCGCTTGAACCGCTCCCGGATGAGCCGCAGCACCGGCATTTCGCGCTCCGCCCACTCGATCCGCCGGACGCCCTCGGCCGCCAGCCGCGGGTTCGCAATATCACTCGGTACTGACACAGGGTTCTCCTCAAAGCGCGCCAGGTTCCCGGCGGCCACTGGTTCGGGTTAGTCGCGAAGGCTCACGAGGCTCCCATCATACTTGCGCCCCCGGATTGCGGCACGAATCCGCCGGAACGCCGACCCCACGCCCGATGGGTCCCGCCGCGCCGCGCTCGCCTCCACCAGGTGGCACACCTCCCGGTAGCCCAGCCGCGCGTACGCCGCGACCGCCGGCATGTTGTTCGGGTCCACCGTCAGCACCACATGGTCGCAATATTCCAGCAGCGTCCCCGTCACGGCGCTCGTTGCCGCCGTCGCGTAGCCGCGTCCCCGGTACGACGGATGCGTGAACACGTTCCCGACCACAGCCACGCCCTCGTTGCGCGAAACCACGTGCGTGCCCGCCACCGCCACCAGCCGTCCCTCCCGAACTACCCCGCGGTACACGCCGTTGTCGATGTGGTCCGGCACGTAGTAGCTCGGCCCGCCCTCGCTCCCGTACAGGCTGTTCAGCTTCCGGATGTCCAGCCCTGTCAGCGCAACCGTCGGCACATCCCCGACCGCCACGAAACTCGTTCGCTCCACGCCCATTCGGATCATTGGCTGCTGGGTTGCCAGCCGGTACACCCGCCGCAGCACTTCCAGGTGCTGCGGCTGACACGTGGCGTACGTCTGGGCCGTCCCCGGGTGGATGGTCAGGATCGCCAGCACCGCGTCCGGGTCCCCCATCACGAACGTCGCGTCTCCCAGCCCGCCCCGGCTGTGCAACACCAGGCCAGTCCCGGTTGTCCCCCGCGCGTAGTACCATCGCGTCCTCGGAAAGAGCGCCGGTTCCAGCTGCCCGAGCGCATAGGCCGTGTATTCGACCCGCGGCGCAAGGACAGAACGGATAGCCTGGACGTCCGTCAGCGGCTGGACCACGTAGTCCAACCGCTCCCGGGCCACTCCCTGCCACCGCACTTCGCGCTCCGCCATCAGCCATCGACCTCGAAGTGGGTCAACTCCCGGAATTGCCGGTACCGTGCATCCACCTCTCCCCGCGTCAGCGTCAGCAGCCGCGATGGCCCCAGCCCCTCTACCGAGAACGATGCGACCGTCGACCCATAAATGATCGCCCGCCGGATCTCCCGGCGCGTGATCTCTGGAACGGTGTCGAGGTAGCCCAGGAACCCGCCCGCGAACGAGTCCCCTGCGCCCGTAGGGTCGATGACGTCCTCAAGCGGATAACCCGGCGCCACGAAGTAGTCCTCCCCGCTCACGAACGCCGCCCCGTACTCGCCGAGCTTTACGATCACTCCCTTCACCCCATTCGAAACGAGGTCCCGGCCCGCCCTCGCGATGCTTGGCATCTGTGCCAGCTCGCGCACTTCGCTCTCGTTCAATGTCACGAAATCCGCCTGGCGGATGGTGTGGCGCAGCTCTTCCGGCGTCTCGTCGATGAACATCTTGATCGTGTCCACCAGCGTTACTCTCGGCTCCAGCAACCCTGAGAGCAGTTCCCCCTGGTACCGCGGGTGCCCCGCCGCCAGGCAGGCCGCCGTGCAGTCCTCCCATTGAGGCAGGAGTGGCGGCAGGTGCTCGATGCTCACGCCCAGCTCCGGGTACCACGTTTCCCGCGAGTTCATGTCGTAGCTGTACCGCGCCCCCCACCGGCTTGTCTTCCCGCCCCTGATCGTCTGCAACCCCGCCAGGTCGATCCTCGGCCGCTCGAGTTTGCGCCGCATCTCGTCCGGGAAGTCCTCCCCCACCACAGCCAGCAGCCGCACGTCCGTGAACAATGACCCCGCAAGGGCCGCGCACGTCGCAGATCCTCCCAAGGAGTCCGTCACGCTCGTAAACGGCGTCTCGATGTCGTCGATCGCCACCC
This sequence comes from Chloroflexota bacterium, assembly GCA_963169135.1. Taxonomy (GTDB): domain Bacteria; phylum Chloroflexota; class Dehalococcoidia; order Tepidiformales; family Tepidiformaceae; genus Amarobacter. The sequence continues at coordinate 18,672 of CAUJEQ010000026.1, read as the reverse complement.
ACCCCGAGACCAGCATCGTCATGCCGTCACTCCTAGCCGGCGCTCCAGAATTGGCCCCAGCCGCTGCCGGTCTCCCTCGCCAATCATCTCCGGGCTCGTTACCAGCGCAGCATCCAACGCTGCGGCGCACCCACACGCTCCGCGCCCCGGGAGAGCCCCTGCCAGGTTGCGCACCGCCTCCTGAGCTACGGCCACGTTCTGCTTCAGTGTGTCGAACACCGTCCGGGCATCCACCGCCTCATGACCCGCGTGTCCGGCGTCATAGTCTGTCACTGCCGCCAGTGTCGCGTAGCAGAGTTCCGCCTCGCGGGCCAGCTTCGCCTCCGGCAGGGCCGTCATCCCGACCACGCTCGCGCCCCACCCCCGCTGCAGTTCGCCCTCGGCGCGTGTGCCGAACGCCGGCCCTTCAATGACCACATACGTGCCGCTCCCATGCACGGTCGCTCCCGCGGCCTGGGCGGCATCCCGCGCAGCCATCCGCAAAGCTGGGCAAAACGGCTCCGCGAAGGCGATATGCGCGACCACGCCGTCGCCGAAAAACGTTGCCGGCCGGCCGCCGTTCGTCCGGTCGATCAATTGGTCCGGTGTCACCAGGTGCCCCGGCGCATAGTCCTCGCGCAAGCTCCCCACCGCCGAAATCGAAAGCACACGTTCCACGCCTAGCCGCTTCAGCGCCCAGAAATTGGCCCGCTGCGGCAGTTCCGAAGGCAGCAACCGGTGTCCCCGCCCGTGCCGCGCGAGAAACGCCACCCGCGTCCCCCCGATCGTCCCGATCCGGATCGCGTCGCTGGGCGCGCCATAGGGCGTGTCGACTTCCACTTCCTCGATGGCGACCAGGCCGGGCATGTCATAAAACCCCGACCCGCCGATGACTGCAAGAGGAATCGAGCCTGTCACGCGAACCCTGTCTCGATGGAGATGAACAGAGTTTACGGCTTCCGTGCCTGTTATGGCTGCGCCACCAGTTCGGCGAGTGAACTGCGGTACGGCGCCCGGGCCAATCCGGCCTCCGTGATAATCGCGGAGATCAACTCGCCAGGCGTCACGTCGAACGCCGGGTTGTACGCTCCCAGCCCCTCCGGGCTCCAACGCTGCCCGCCGAATCCGCCCACCTCTTCGTCGGCGCGAAACTCGATCGGGATCCCCTGCCCGCTTTCGCAGCCCGCGTCGATCGTCGTCCGCGGCGCAGCGATGTAGAACGGTACGCCATGCCGCGCCGCCACCACAGCCAGCCCGTAGGTGCCGATCTTGTTCGCGCTGTCTCCATTCATCGCGATTCGGTCTGCGCCCGTGATCACCGCCTGTACCCGCCCAGAGGCGATCAGTGCCGCGGCAGCCGTATCCGGCAATAGCGAGGCCGGGATCCCGGCGCGGGCCAGCTCCCACGCGGTCAGCCGCGCCCCCTGGAGCAACGGCCTGGTCTCCGTGGCGTAACAGTGGGCCAACCGCCCCTCCGCGTGCGCTACCCGGATCACGCCGAGCGCCGTCCCAATCCCCCCTGTCGCCAGCGCCCCGGTGTTGCAGTGTGTCAGCACCGCCGCGCCTCCCGCCAGCAGCGCTGCGCCGTGTCGCGCCAGCGCAAGGTCCTCGCGTTTTCTCCGCGCCATGTGGTCCCCGGCGAACTGCCACAGCCGCGCCCGCCGCGTCCCGGGCTCGTCTCCCTCTGCCAGCGCGGCTTCCAGCGCCGTCCGAGCCCCCCACGAAAGCTCGATCGCCGTCGGCCGTGTCGCAGCCAGCTCCTCGGCCGCCGCCCGCAACGCACCGGCCGTCGTTCCCCGCTCCTCCGCCGCCAGTGCCATGCCGGCCGCCCCGCAGATGCCGAGCAGCGGCGCGCCTCGCACCCGCAACGTCGCGATCGCTTCGCACATCGTCGCCACCGTCTCCAGGCGCAGCCACACTTCGCGTCGCGGGAGCAAGGTCTGGTCCAGCACTTCCACTGCGGGAGGAGCCAGCCGCACGGGCGAGAACGCGTCCACTCGCCCAGTCTACCGGCTCGCTAACGCGACGCCTTGATCGAACCCTCTACCTCGTTGAGTTCCGCCAGCAGGTTCGTGCGCGTTCGCACCTTCACGCCCTGTAACACGTCGTGGACATGCCGTTCGAGGCTGTTCGACACCGCGGCCACGAGTGTTCGGCCAGAGTCCGTGAGTTCAAGCCGCACCGCCCGCCGGTCGCCCAGGTCTCGCTGCCGCGTGATGTGACCCGCCCGCTCTAGCCGGTCCAGCACGCCGGTCACCGTCTGCGACTGCTGCGCAAGGTGGTCGGCCACCAGGTGCGGTTGTGGCCGATCGAACGAGGCGATCGCCCGCAGGGTCACCGCCTGCACGAACGTGATGCCGTGGTCCCGCATGAGCCGCTGGTCCAGCTCCCGCACAGCCGCATTCGTCGCCCGGTACAGCCCCGTCACCAGGGCCAGGTCGCCAGCCGATTCTCCATTCATGCACTCGATGGTAGCACCGCGGATCAGCAACGAATGGGTAAACCACTACCCGATGATGGTTCTGTAACGTTCTCTCCGCACTTCTTTCCCGACCCGCAACCCGAACTGTTTCCCGGAGTCAATCAATAGGTAATCAGGCTGTAAACCGCGTACCCGTCCAGCCGTCTCCGCCCCCCGAGTTCTTCCAATTCCACCGCGAACCCGAACCCCGCGACCACCCCACCGATCACCTCCACCAGCTTCGCCGTAGCGAGGGCGGTCCCGCCCGTCGCGAGCAGATCATCCACAATGTATGCCCGCGTTCCCGGCGCCAGCGCGTCCTCGTGGATGTCCAGCCGGCTCTCGCCGTACTCCAGCGAGTACTCCACCGTCTGCCGCGCCGCCGGCAGCTTCCCCTCTTTTCGCACCGGCACGAAGGGCAGGCCAAGCCGGTCGGCCACCGGTGCGCCGAACACGAACCCTCGCGACTCGATTCCCACGATCGCCTCCGCTTCACGCGCTCGCGCATCCTCTGCCAGGGCATCCAGCACTGCCCGGAATGCCTCCGGGGCCCCCAGCAGCGGTGTGATGTCCCGGAACAGGATCCCCGGCCTCGGGAAGTCCGGCACGTCGCGGATATGCGCCTTCAGGTTCATCGGCGCAGATGATACGCCAGCACGCGGCTCGCGCCCGCCTACGCCGCCAGGAAGCCCAGCTGTTCCCACTGCTGCCCGAGCAGTTCCGCATGCGGTACGCCCAGCCATCGCTCGATGACGGTGGCGTACACCCGACGGAAATCCGTCGTGTAGGGGACGTTCCCGTTATCGACCAGCGCGCTCAGGTCCGGCGCATCGCCATACAGTCCCGCCTGCACCCCGTTCCCCAGCGCAAACAGCACGCTCCCGGCCCCGTGATCCGTGCCGCCGTTGGCGTTCTCCTCCACCCGCCGCCCGAACTCGCTCCAGGTCAGCACGAGCACGTCGTCGGCCTTCCCGTGCGCCGCCAGGTCCTGGTAGAAGGCGGTCAGCCCCCCGTCGAGCGTCTCCATCAACCCCGTGTGTCCCGTCGCCTGGTTGTTGTGCGTGTCGAACCCGCCAAGGGTGATATGGCCCACCCGCATCCCCAGGTCCCCCACAATCGCCTCAGCCAGCACCGAGAGCCCCGACCCGAATGAGGAATCCGGGTACTCCACCGCCGGTGTGTACGCGCTCGCCGCCTCCTGGAGCAGCTTCGAACTCGACATCGCGGTCTCCGCGGTTGTCTCCAGGAGAACGCCATACGGTGAGGACGATGGGTACTGCTCGTACAGCTTCAGCATCGTCGCCGTCCGCGCATGGGCCGGGTCCCCGAGCTTGCCCCCGACTTTCACGCCGTAGTCCTCCGGGTTCCGCACGGAAGGCACCGCGATCCTTGGCGATCGCATCTCGTCCGGCGTCGAAGCCCCGATGTTGAAGCCCAGGAACGGGTCGTGTTCTTCGCTCTCCAGTTTCTCCAGGGTGCGCCCGAGCCATCCGTTGTCGAGCTCCATCTTCGGGTCACCCGCCTGCCAGATGGCCATCGACTTGAAGTGGCTGTAGTTCTGGCCCGGGTATCCCACGCCGCGCACCACCGCCAGCTTCCCCGCGTCCCACAGCCCCTTCATCCCCACCAGCGATGGGTGCAACCCAAAGCCTTCCGCCAGCGGCAGCACCGCTTCCTCCGCGATGCCCAGGGTCCCCCGCGCTGAGCGGTATGCCGGGTCCGAGGCTGGCACCACCGTGTTCAGGCCGTCGTTCCCGCCCGCCAGCTGCACGAGCACCAGCGTCTTCTTGTTCTCCGGGTCCACAAGCGTTGCGCTGTTCTGGGCGGCGAATGCCACCGCCCCCTTCAGCAGCGATTGCGCTGTCGTCCCGATACTGACCAGGGCGACTCCGCCCTTCACAAAGTCCCTTCGCGTGAGCATCGTGCTCCTCCTCGAACGTGTTGAGCCGGTCCTAGACCAGCTGGTACTCCGGGCTGGCCAGGACCAGGTAGGCCACCGCCGCCGCCCGTTCCGGGCCCCCCGGGACCGTGGCCGCGAACGCGTACAGGGACTCTCGCGACCCCTGCGCCACGTCGTCGTCGACCAGGATTCGCAGCGCGGCATCGACCATCGCCTCGGGGGTCGGCTGATCCGCCAGCGCGGGAATCGCAATCGGCCGCCCTCGCGGGTAGAGGAACGCATCCAGGAAATTCACCCGCCCAAAGAACGTCCCCGACGAAAGCCACGTCTCTCCGCCAGGCCACCCGGCCACGCTCGGTGGCTCGAACAACCGCTGGTCCATGCCCGACGCGCTCTGCTCGATCGTTGGCCAGTTCGTCTCGATCCCAAGCCCGCGCACCGCCCCCACCGCGAACTCGACCGGACTCCGCACCAGCGATCGGTACGCGCGCATGGAGGCGAACTCGTCGCTCGCCAGGATCGCCCGCACGACCTCCCGTACGCTGTGGCCCGAAGCTTCCCAGACCTCCACCAGCCCATCGATCGTCTGCTCCTCCGGATCGCGATACGCCAGGTCGCTGAAGAGCCGCCGAGTGATGAACCGGCCCGTCGCCGGCTGCTCCAGGATGACTCTCACGACATCCTCGCCGCCGAAGTTCCCCGTCTGCCCCAGGAATGTCTTGTTCCCGGAATCGTGCAGCCGTGGATCGAGCCGGAACTCGGGCTCCCAGGCCGCCCACATCTGGTCCAACCATTCGGCCCGTTCGCGCTCGCTCAGTCCCTCAGGGGGCCGCTCGCGCGATTGCCGTGTCAGCCGCCACCCGGTAAACGCCCGCGCGCTCTCCCGCACGTCGTCTTCCGTGTAGTTCCCCTCTCCCATCGAGAACAGCTCCATCAGCTCGCGCGCATAGTTCTCGTTCGGGTGCTCCTTCGTGCTCTCGATGGTGTTCAGGTAAAGCATCATCGCCGGGTCCTTGCTCACCGCCTGCAGGAGCTCGTCGTACTGCCCCAGCGCGTGCGCCCGGAAGAGCTCGTTCTGCCGAACCATCTGCTTCGCCGCTTGCACCCCAACCTGGCTCACCTGCGAGGTCAGCAGCCCGTGCCAGAGGTAGGTCATCCGCTCTTCGAGGGGCCGCGCCGTGTATGCCATCCGCGTAAGCCACCACCGTTGCATGTCTCGGATCAGCGGCGGACGCTTGCCGTCGAGACCGCGGCCCGGCGTCGTCAGGTTGAACGCCTCCCGGGCAATCCGCGCATCCAGGGCGGCGTTGTCCACCGCCTCGAAGTTCAGCAGCCGATCGACCGCCTCGTCCCGGCCCAGCCCTGCGAACTCCGCGATTTCGGCCTCCGTGCCACCCCACCCGGCCCTCCGCAACAGGTGGGCCGCCCATCGCTTCGGGTCCTCAATCGGGCGTTCGAGGTCTGGCATCGGGGTCTCGACCGCTTGCGGCGGCAAGCCCTCGCCCGCCTCGCCGTCGTCTCCCGCCGGCGAGGTGCTCTCGCCGCCAGATCGCGAAGCCACGCCCACCACCGCCGCACCGGCGCCGCCCGCTGCGGCGGTCACCGCCGCGGCAAGCAGCGCCCGTCGCGTGGTTGGCCTTTCGAAGAACCGGTTGGTCTGCAACTCCGGGGTTGTCTCTGCCATCGTCTGCTCCAATCCCTGCTATTGAGCGCCTTTCACATCCAGATGGCGCAGCGAAACAAAAAGGTGACGTCCGGCCCCCGGTCCCGTTGTTTCTAACGCTGTCCCTACGATTCCCGCGCCCGGGGGAAAGCGCGCTTAACGCTCGTGGCATCACCTCCGGCCCATCTGCCGCCATTAGGCATTCAGAGGGGAGCCGCATGGCCAGTACCCGCAAAGGATTCAACCGCGAACGGCACACGGCACTGAAGGTCGCCTTCGCTGGGCTCGCACTCGGTGGCTTCATCCTTGCCTGGGCAGGCTTCGCCGCCTCGCACGCGCCCGGCGCCTCGGAGGTGCAGCTGAGCATCGCCGCTTCTGCGGTTCAGCCGGTTCTCACCGCCACGCCAACCCCGGCGGCCACCGGGGCGGCAGCCTCACGCACCCCCACGACCGCCCCGCCTGCAACGTCCAGCCCGACTCCCGCGGCGGCCGTCGGAGCCACCGCCACGCCCACCGCCCCACGAGCTGCGACCGGCCAGCCCCAGCGCCGGACGAGGGCTTCCTGATGAGTTGGAGGCTCTCGGCCCTCGTGGCAATTGGCCTTGTCTCCGGCATCGTCCTCGCCCACCTCACCCAGGGTGGCGAAACGGCCTCCCGCTCCTGGGATGCCCTTCGCGCCGCCGGCTTCACCGCCTACCTCCTGCTCTGGTTCTCCACCGTCTCCGGCATCGCCGTCCGCCTGCGCCTTCGGCCCGGCCCCGCACCAATCACCTGGCTGCTCGAAGCCCACCGCATGTCCGGGGCACTCGCACTCGCGTTCGTCGCGGGCCACATAGCCGGCATCCTTGTCGATCCCTGGACCGACATCTCCGCGGTAGATGTGGCTCTCGGGGCCACGAGTCCCTACCGGCCTCCTGCAGTCCTCCTGGGGTCCGTCGCGATGTGGCTCATCGCTACCGTCCTCCTCTCCACGGCGTTCGCCGGCTACCTCAAAAATGCCGCATGGCGCTCACTCCACTACCTCGCGTTCCCGGCGTACCTGGCTGCCCTCTTCCATGGCATCACCGCTGGCACCGACTCCGCGGCAACGCCCGCTGTCGCGCTCTATGCTGCAACCGCGGCGGTGGTCGCGGCGCTGTTTGCCGTCCGTATCCTCGAACCTCGAATGGCCCAGCGTCCCCCGATCCGAGTTCCCGTGGGCCCTGCGACCTCCTACCCCGAAGAGTAGGCTGAGTTCGTTCCCCGGCATCCGAACTGCTTCGCACACGAACGATTCACGGGCGTGAAGCTGTTCATCAATGCCCTGGTCATCTTCTCGTTCTTTGGTGGTTGGGCGCTCTTCAACGCCACCAATGACCTCGGTCCCACCCGGAACCCTGAACGTCAGTCCGCGGCGAGCCCCAGCCCCCGCAGGAACGCCGCGTTGTTCGGCTCCCGCCCCAGGAAATCCCGCACCAGCTGGCTGCCGTCCACCGTCCCGCCGCGCTCCAGGATGGTCTTTCGGTAGTGCATGCCCGCTGTCGTATCCAGTGGGCTCGTCGCCTCGAACCGCGTGTACATGTCGTCACCGAAGACATGCGACCAGAGGTACCCGTAGTACCCCGCGTCGTACCCGAACAAGTGCCCGAACCCGGACTGGAAGTGCGTCCCCTCCGTATACGGGAACGCGGTGATCCCGTGCAGTTCCCGCACCGTCGCCGTCGAATCGCCGCCGAACCCGGGCGAGTGGTAGGTCAGGTCCAGCGTCGCGAAGAACAGCTGCCGCAGGGTCATCACTCCGCTGCTCAGGTTCTTCGCTGCTACCATCGCATCGACCAGTCCCTGCGGCAGCGGCTGCCCCGTCTCGAAATGCCGCGAGAACCCCGCGAGCACGTCCGGTTCCCAGCACCAGTGCTCCAGCATCTGGCTCGGCGCCTCCACGAAGTCGCGTTCCGTCTGCGTCCCGCTGAACCGCGCCCGCCGCGCCCGCGTCAGCGTCTGGTGCATGATGTGCCCGAACTCGTGGAAGAACGTCACCACCTCGGTGTGCCGCAACAGCGAAGGCTGCGTCGCCGCCGGCTTGGTGAAGTTCGCGACGATGGCGCTCACTGGCGGCTGATAGCTCCCGTCCACAAGCACCCGCCCTCGCCGCAGCGTGAACGCGGCAGCGTGTCCGTACTTGTTCGGCCGCGGGAACAGGTCCATGTAGAACCGGGCGAACGGCTCGCCCCCGCCTGCCTCCGCGATGTCGAATGCTCGCACGTCCGCGTGCCAGCGCGGCGCCGCTGGAGCCTCCGTGAACCGCACGCCAAGCAGCGTCTGGTACACGTCGAAGAGCCCCGCGATCACCGCCTCCAGCGGGAAGTACTTCGCCACCTCGAAGTCGTCCACCGCGTACTTCGTCTTCAGCAGCTCGTTGTGCCAGTATCGCCAGTCCCAGATGTTGACCTCATCGCTTCCCGTCCGCTCCCTGGCCAGCGCCCGCATCTCCGCCAGGTCCGCCTCGGCCTTCACCGCCACCTTCCCGCGCAGGTCAGCCAGGAACGCCCCGACCGCCTCCCGGGTACCCGCCATCCGCACCTCTGTCCGGTACGCTGCCCACGAGTCATACCCCAGCAACCGCGCGACCTCGGTCCGCGCCTGGATCGCCCGCTCCAGTACGGTCACGTTCTCCGCTCCGCCCTTTCGCTGGTCCTTCTCGAACAGCTCTCGCCGCAGTGCCCCGTCCGGCGAGTTCGCCATGAATGGCTGGATCTCCGGGTAGTCCAACGACACGCGGTACTTCGTATCGCCGCCTTCGTCGACCTTCGTCAGGTTCTCGATCCAGCTATCCGGCAGCCCCGCCAGCTTCTCCCGCGCAACGACGATCCCGTCCTCGTAGTCGTCGATGTTCTTCCGGAACTGCACGTCAAGTTCTACCAATTCGTCGAATAGCGCCCGCACGCGCTGCCGCTGCTCCACCGGCAGGTCGAACCCGTTACGCCGATAGTCCCGCAGTTCGTGGGCCAGCCAGCGAGCGTCCTCGCCCTCCAGTCCGCCCGCTTCCGCCGTCCCCGCAAACGCCTTGATAGCGGCGTACAGGTCCTCCCGGAACGACAGCCCCACCATGTACTTGTCGAGCTTCTCGTCCCACTCCCGCGCCGCCGTCCGCAGCGCGTCGTCCGCCGAGACATAGGCCATGAATGCGTACTGGCCCGAGGCCTGTGCGACCGGCTCGACCGCTTCCTCGAGTGCCAGGAGCGTGTTCGCGAACGTCCGCTCGCCGTCGGGCACCGCCACCATCGCCTCGATGCTCGCGTCGCAGGCGCGCATTGCCGCCTCGCACGCTTCTCCAAGCTGCGTCGGTGTCAGCTCTCCGAAATTCACAAGGTCCAGCGATCCAGCCATCGGCCGCCCTCCCGCGTCAGATAGGCGCCCATCTTACGACGCTAGCGCAGGCTGTTCGCCTGCAAATGCCGCAGGATCGCCCCGCTCACGTCCGCGAACTTCTCCTGGATGAGCCAGTGCCCGGCGTCCAATTCGACAAAGGTGTACGGGCCCTTCATGTACTTTGCCCCGGCTTCCACGCCCACCCGCCCGATCGCGGAGTCCTGGTTCCCCCATACCAGCAGCGTCGGCGTCGTCACGTCCCCGAACATCGCGTCCGGCTCGATACCGCCCGAACCGCGATACCAGTTCAATGCCCCCGTGAGCGCACCCGGCTGGCTGAACACGGAAAGGTACTCCGCCTTCTCCTCCTCCGAACTGGCGCTCCAGACACTCTTCAACCCGGCGAAGTCGTTCGCCGAAAGCGCCGCCTCAGCCACGCCCGGCTCCTGGAAGAACGTGATGTATTGGCTCCGCTGCGCCTGGTCGGCGTCCTCCCGGATCGCCGCCCCAAACGCGGCCACATGGGGCACCGAAAGCGCCGACCAGCTCGCGATCCGTTCCGGCTCCAGCGCGACCGCCGCCCAGCCCGCTCCCGCGCCCCAGTCGTGCCCCACCAGGTGGAACCGCTCGACTCCCCACGCATCGGCCAGCGCGAACACATCGCCCGCGAGGTCCCGGTAGGTGTAATGCGCCTTGCCTGCTGGCCGCGCTCCCGCGCTGTAGCCCCGCTGATCCGGCGCCATGCAGCGGTACCCCGCCGTCTCCAGCATCGGCAGCAGGTCCACCCACATGTGTGAGGTCTCGGGGAACCCGTGTAACAGGATGACGGGCTCGCCAGTTTCGCCGGCGAACCGGCTGCGGAACGTCATGCCGCTGGCGGCAACTTCGCGAATCGTCGTGGGCACGGGGGCACTCCTCGGGTGATGAGTCCGGGGAGTGTAACGGACATGGAGGACGGACGCTGGTGGTAGAATGCAGAACATGAGTAATGGGGTTGCCCGACTTCTCGATCGACTCAATGAACTTCCTGAAGAGGAACGAGAACGGCTTGCGGAGAACTTCCTCATCCAAATTGAAGACGACGACGAGTTTGACCGTCTGATCGCCAGCCGCCCCGATGTCCTCCGCGCCATGGCCGACGAAGCCCTCGAAGAAGAACGGGCCGGAAGAACCATGCCGCTGACCGAAGCAGACTTTGAGATCGAGGCGGACTAAAGCATTCCACAGGTTCCTCGATCGGCTTCCGAGTGATGCGCGGCAGCAGGCGCAGGCCGCGTACCAGCTCTTTGCTACCGACCCGTTCCACCAGAGCCTCCACTTTAAGCGGGCTGCCGGGTACGACGATGTCTATTCGGCGCGTGTTGGAATGTCGCATCGGGTGCTGGGCGTGAGGCGCGGGGACCTGGTGCTCTGGTATTGGATCGGCACCCACGCCGAGTACGACCAGCTGCTCCGCCGGCGCTAACAACGGCGCAGCCCCGTCGATTGCAGATCTCCTTCTCCTCCGCGTATCTTCAAAGTAGATACGGAGGCGCACATGAAAACGAGAGTCCAGAAATGGGGCAACAGCCTCGCGGTGAGGATCCCCGCCGCCATGGCGCATGAACTCTCTATTTGTGACGGGACCGCCGTGGAGGTCCGATTGGTCGATGGTGAGCTTCGGCTGTCTCCCGCGGGCTTGCCGGAACTCGACATCGATGACCTCATCGCTGCGATTACCCAGGAAAACAAGCACGAGGCCATAGACTTCGGTCCGCCGGTCGGCAATGAAACCCTGTGATGGCCGGCGCATACGTCCCGGACCGGGGAGACGTCGTTTGGCTGAGCTTGGACCCGACGCTCGGACATGAACAGGCAGGGCGCCGGCCGGTCGTTGTGCTCTCGCTCATCGGATACAACGAAAAGGTCGGCCTCATGCTCTGTTGCCCGGTGACCAGCAGGGCAAAGGGCTACCCCTTCGAGTCTCCGCTCCCGGATGGAGCGCCGGTGACTGGAGTCGTCCTTGCGGACCAGGTCAAGAGCGTCGACTGGCGCGAGCGCGGCGCCGACTTTGCCTTCCGTCTTCCCGAAGCCGTTACCGCAGAGGTTCTCCGCCGCGCACGGGCCATGCTGTCGTAGAAAGCACGAGAGGGGCGCCTCTCGGCGCCCCTCGTTCTTGCTGGACTCGTCCCGCTCCTACCGCGTCAGCCACGCGAACTGCTGCGGCTTGCGCTGGCTCTTCGCGCTGATCATGATGTTTACGATCGCCGGCTTGTCCGCCTTGATCGCCTCTTCCAGCGCCGGCCGTAGCTGGCTCGGCTCGGTCACGAAGTAGCCCTTCCCGCCGTAGATTTCCGCCATCTTCTCGTAGCGCGCGCTCGGCGTGTACGCGCTCGGCGGCACCCGCGTCGGGTCCAGCGTATCCGGGCCGCCCCCGATGCCGTTGTTGTTGATGATGATGAAGGTGATGTTCTTCATCCCGTAGCGCGCCGCCGTTTCGACTTCCATCCCGCTGAACCCGAACGCCGAGTCCCCCTCGATGCAGAAGACGTGCTTGTCCGGGTGCACCGCCGCCGCCGCGATCGCCTGCCCGAGGCCCACGCCCATCGTCCCGAAGCTGCCCGCGTCCAGCCGGTGCCGCGGCAGGAAGTTCGGCATCAGCGTCCGCCCGATGTCCATCGTGCTCGCGCCTTCGTTCTGGATGATCGCGTCGTTTGGAATCAGGTCCCGGATCTCCCGGTACACACGGTAGTAACTCATCGGCACCGACTCGTCTGCCATCATTTCGGCCACTGTCGCGCCGTTCTCATCGATCTTCTTCCGCAGCCCCGTCCACCACGTGGTCTCCGAGGGGTACTGCCACGGCTGTTGCTTGAGCGACGCGTTCAGCTGTGTCGTGATCGCCTTAGCGTCCCCCACCAGCGCAACCTCGGTCGGTACGTTCGTGCCGATCTCCTCCGCCGAGATGTCCATCTGGATCACCCGCACCTTCGGGTCGAACCGTGGAGCATGGCCGAAGTGCATCATCCAGTTGAGGCGGGCTCCCATGAGCAGGATCACATCGGCGCCGAGGAGCGCCGCCGAGCGCGCCGGCGCGATCGACAACGGATGGTCGTCCGGCATCACGCCTTTTCCCATCGGTGAGGCCAGGTACGGCAGCTGCGTCGTCTCCAGAAACTCCCGCACCTCGTTCTCAGCCCGCGCGTAGGCTGCGCCCTTCCCGACGATCACCAGCGGCCGCTCGGCGCTCTTCAGCGCCGCCATCGCCGAGTCGATGCTCTCTTGCGGCGCCATCATCCGCGGCGCATCCGGGCACTTCGGCGGGAACTGCACCTCTTCCTCTTCGATGGCCCCCGAGATGATGTCCCCCGGCAGGTCCAGGTACACCGCCCCGGGACGCCCGTAGATCGATGTCCGCACGGCCTGCTCCACGTAGAACGGCAGCCGCGCCAGGCTGTCCGGCCGGGCGCAGTACTTCGCGAACGGCCGCGCCGCCTCGATCTGCGGAGCCTCCTGGAACGCACCCTGGCCGTTCTGGTACGAGTCGTTCGCCCCCCCGATCAGGATCATCGGCCAGCAGTTCGACCAAGCGTTCGCCATCCCGGCAACTCCGTGGATCATCCCGGGGCCCGAAACGCCAAGGCATACACCTGGCCGCCCGGTGAGGTACCCGACGGCAGCCGCCGCGTAGCTCGCCGACTGCTCGTTCCGGAACCCGTAGAACTTGATCCCCTCCCGCTGCGCGAACGCCGCAATCGGGATCACCGGGATGCCCACGATCCCGAACATGTACTCCACGCCCTGCTGCTTCAGTGCCCGCGCGACGATCTGTGCGCCCGTAATCTGACCCATGGTGCTGCCTCGATGCCTGTATGTAGTGCCCGCGAATCATACGGGAACGTCCACCCGCTCGCCGAATGCCGCTCAGTCCCCGCTCTGGCCCCGCTCCAGCACCGCCAGCGCCCGATCCAGATCCGCCACCGTGGTCACGTCCCGCATCACCGCCAGGAAGCCTCCGACGTCACCGGTGAGTTCCCACATCCGGTTCACCTTCGGCCCAATCGGGCTCGACGATTGCGGGCTGTCCGCGTACGTACCATAAAACGCGAAGTACACCTGGTTGATCTTCCGGATAGCGATCCCATTCTCGTTCAGGTACACCCGCTTCGCCTCCATTGCTGCCTCCGCCTCCTCGACCTTCCCCTCCGCCAGCAACGCGTCCACCTGCAGGCGCAACTCCCGCATCTCCTTGTTGAAGTCGATATCACTGGCAGGCCTTGCGGGCGCCCGCCCATCCTCGCCGTCCGCAAATTCCACCGGGTATTTCGCGTTCACCAGGTTCGCGATCTCGCGTCCCGCCAGGTCGGCCGTCGTCTCGTTCAGCGTCTCGGCGTCGCCCCCCTTTCCCCACTGCCGCCCCAGCGGATAGAACGCCAGGTAGTGGTGCACCCACTCGTGCGCAGCCGTCTCCAGGATCGACCCATACGTCCGGTCGTCTCGCACGATCGCCGGATACGCCGCCAGCCCACCGATGGAGATCACGAGCGACACCACCGTCTGGCTGTCCGTCCGGTCTTCGATCCGCTGGATATCCCGCAGCGAAAGGTCGTTCTTCAGCAGCGTGTCGCCTTTCCGCTCTATCCGGTCCCTCGGCGAACGCACCAGCAGCCGGGGCGGACTGGTCAGTTCGAAGTTTACCGGGGGCCAGGTCAGCCGCACGCTCGTGAACAGCGGCAGCGCCCGCTCCAATCCCGCCGCGGCCACCGCCTCGTCGATACGCTGCTCGATCGTCCGTTCCACATCGTTCTCGTAGGTCGCCCGTTCGTTCTCCAGCGTCTCAATGAGCCCGAGGTCCGGTTCCGCTGGCTCACTCGCTGCCCGGAGCTGGCTCGTCAGCCGGAAGTACGCCGTCAGCGCTTCATCGCCGGCCGTCGCATCCGGGTCGGGCCCAATCCCAACCAGCGTAAATGTAGTTCCGAGCATCGTGTCGGCCTGCCATTTCCACAGGTGGTACTCATACCCCGAAAGTGCCCCTCGCGGATAGAACGCGCTGACCAGAAGCCCGAGCACGATCCCCCCCACGCCCGCCCCGGTGACCACGATTACCCACCATGGCGGGTGCCACGGTCGGTACTCCACGTAGGGTGCCGGCATCACCGGCCGCAGTCCTGCCATCGCCATCACTCTACCCGCAGCGACGCCAAGATCGGGTGAACCGCTCTGAACCAGTCCGCTATCTTCTTACCTCCACCGCGCTAGACTGCGAAAGAGTCTATGACCGTGAGTGCGGCTGCCAACATGTCTGACGCCGACCGCGGGTCCCGCCCCGCATACAGGCTCCACTACGCCTCTTTCGAATCACGCGTGGCCGCCGGTGTCCTCGATGTGCTCGTCATGTTCATCATCGCCGCACTCCTTGTGACCGCCGGCGCCCTCATCGTCCTCATCTCCTCCGACTTCGAAAAGGTCGAACCATCGAGTACCGCCCTGAACGCCTTCTGGATCTGCGTCGGCTGCATCCCGCCCGCTCTGCTCCTCTACTTCTTCATCGGTTTCGCATGGAAGGGCCAGACCATCGGCGCCTCCGTCATGCAGCTCATGGTCATCCGCTCGGATGGCAGGCCTCTCGGGGTCCTCGGCGCCATGGCCCGCGTCATTGGCCTCCTGGTCTACGTCCTCATCGCCGGTGCCGGTATCCTTGCCGCCTACACCCTCCGCGAATCCACCGCCATCGCCGGTGCCGTCCTCGCGGGCGCCTTCGTCCTCGTTGCCTTTGGCTTCATCTGGGCTGCCTTCGACCGCCACCGCCGCACGCTCCACGACCGCATCGCCGGGACCATCGTGGTCCGGTTGCTGTAACCTCACGCCTGTGCACCCAACCGACGAATACGACCGTACCTCCCTGCGTGACCGCGTTTATGGGCAGGCCACCGTCACCCACGAAGGCCGCCGCTCACTGGTGGGCAGCCTCTTCGCCATCTCCATCTTCCTCCTGCTCGTGAGTTTGAGCGTTCGCCAGGTCACCGCTCCCGGCAACGCCACCGGCGTCCTCCAAAGCGGCATCGCCGTCGTTACCGACGTCAACCAGCTCGTCGCCGACGACGCCCCCCGCGCCCGCGAACTCGCTCGAAACTCCGACGACCAGGTCTTCGCCCTCCCCGGTTACCCCCTCGACATCGCGCTCTCCCGCTCCGAGCTCCTCGACCTCGACAACGAGCAACTCACCGATCTCCTCCTCCAGCGCTCCGCCGCCCTCGTCTACGCCGACGGCCTCCGGGCGTTCGACCGCACGGGCGAGCAGTCCTTCAACCGCTTCTCGTCTCAAGGCCTCATCGAACTGGCTGTCGCCCAGGTCTCCCAGTCCACCTACGACCGCGCCACCATCGCCAGCCTCATCTTCGCTCTCGCTGCCGCCGGGTTCGGCGCGCTCCTCACCGCCAGCGCCGAAGGCTGGGGCCGTCTTCGTGGCCTTGGCCTGGCTACCACCGTCGGTGCCGTCCCCGGGGTTCTCCTCTTCGGCGCGCTCTACGGGATCGTTGGCCGGCTCGGTGGCGGTGACCCGTTCGAGTCCGACCTCCGGGAAATCACCCGCTCTGTCTTCCAGGTCCCCCTCCGCAACTTCGGCATCGTCGTTGTCACCGGCGCGGTCATGGTTGTTGGCTCCTTCGTGTTCTCCTTCCTCGACCGGCGCCTCACACGCCCCGTCTCAGAATCACCCGCGCCGGATCCCCACGATTACGACGAGTTCGCCCCGGCCGACTCACCCCTGTCCTCTAACCTCTAACCTCTGTCCCATCGCCCTCAGCACTCGCACGAGCAGCGGCATCCACTCCGTCCCCGCCCCCAGGCGGTCGATCCGCACCTGGTTCGGCCCAACCAGCACCTCCTTCAGCCTCAGCGCTTCCACCGCATCCCGCATCGCCGGTCGCACTCCGTCCCGCACGCGCAGGTGGAACATGTGCTCGTCCGTCTTGATGCTCTCCACCTTCGCCCGACGCCCCAGCGACCGGACCAGCGATACGTACAGCAGGTTCTCCACGGACCTCGGGATGCTCCCGAACCGGTCGCGCAGTTCCTCCTGCATGGCTGCTACGCCTTCTGCCGATTCGATCTCCGCGACCCTCTGGTACACCGCCAGCCGCGCATGCACGTCATCAACGTATGTCTCCGGGATGTGCGCGCTCAGCGGCAGGTCGATGACCGGCGCCGGAGGCAGCGGCGGTGGTGTCTCCGGAATGTCGAGCGCTACCGTCAGCTTCAGTGCCGCCACCGCTTCGGCCACGAGCTTCGAATACATGTCGAAGCCGACCGCGGCGATGTGCCCGCTCTGCTCGGTCCCAAGGACGTTGCCCGCTCCGCGAATCTCCAGGTCCCGCAGCGCGATCTGGAACCCCGCCCCCAGCTCCGTCGCCTCGAAGATCGCTTCCAGCCGCCTCTGGGCCGTCTCGCTCATCGAACGGTCCTTGTCGTAGAGCAGGTATGCGTACGCCCGGTTCGCCGAGCGCCCCACCCGCCCCCGCAACTGGTAGAGCTGTGCCAGCCCCAGCGTGTTCGCGTCGTTGATGATGATCGTGTTCGCATTCGGGATGTCGAGCCCGCTTTCGATGATCGTCGTGCACACCAGCACGTCGTGTTCGCCGGACCCGAACTCCGCCATCACCCGCTCCAGCTGTTCCTCCGGCATCTGACCGTGCCCGACCGTGATGCGCGCGTCCGGGATGATGTTCCGAAGCCGAGTCACGATCCGCTCGATGTTGTGCACCCGGTTGTGCACGAAGTACACCTGTCCTCCGCGTTGCAGTTCCCGGTCGATCGCTTCCCGGATGAGCTCGTCGTCCCACTGCAACACATACGTCCGGATCGGCTGCCGCTCCTCTGGCGGAGTCATCACCGTGCTCATGTCGCGGATGCCCACCAGCGACATCTGCAGCGTCCGCGGGATGGGCGTCGCCGAAAGCGTCAGCGTGTCCACCTCCGCCCGCATCTGCTTCAGCCGCTCCTTGTGGCTCACCCCGAACCGCTGCTCCTCGTCGATCACCACCAGTCCCAGGTCCTTGAACTGCACGTCTTTCTGCAGCAGCCGGTGCGTCCCGATCGCGATGTCCACCTCTCCCGAGGCGATCCCCGCGACGATCTCCCGCTGCTCCTGCTCGCTTCTGAACCGCGAGAGCACCTCCACCCGCACCGGGAAGCCAGCGGTCCGCTCCCGGAACGTCGCGCCGTGCTGCTCCGCCAGCACCGTCGTCGGGACCAGTACGGCCACCTGCTTCCCGTCGGTCACCGCCTTGAACGCCGCCCGGATCGCCACCTCCGTCTTTCCATAACCAACGTCCCCGCAGATCAGACGGTCCATCGGACGCGTCCGTTCCATGTCCCCCTTCACCTCCGCGATAGCCGTCAGCTGGTCTCCCGTTTCCACGAACGGGAACGCCGCTTCCATCTCCATCTGCCACGCCGTGTCCGCCGGAAAAGCGTGCCCCCGCGCGACCTCCCGCTTGGCGTACAGCTCGATCAAGTCCTGCGCGAGCTCTACTACCGCCTGCTTCACCCGACGCTTCGCTCGCGTCCACTCCTGCGACCCCAGCCGCGTCAGCGACGGCGGGTGGTCCGTCGGTCCCACATACCGGGAAACCGATTCCAGCTGGTCCGCCGGCACGTACAGCCGGTCGTTGTCGGCGTACTGCAGTTCCAGGTATTCCCGCTCAACGCCCTCCACCGTCCGCCGGATGAGCCCCCCGTACCGCGCGATCCCGTGGTCCGCGTGCACCAGGTAGTCGCCCACCTCCAGCGTCGAAACCAGGTCGCTTCGGATGCCGTGCCGCGTCCGCGTGGGTCGTCGCCGCTTCCGCAGCCCGAACACCTCCGCGTCCGTGATCACCGTTAGCAGGTCGCTCAGCGCGAACCCCCCGCCCAGCGCGATCGGTGTAAGCGTGATCCGCCCGCCCTCCGGCCGTTCCGGCAGCCGCCTCCGCAGGTCCGCCTTCACGCCCTCCTCGTCGAGCAGGTCCGCCAGCCGCAGCGCCTGCTGCGAGACGATCACCACCGCCCGGCCCTGTTTCGCCCATGCCGATGCCTGCTGGGCCAGCGGTTTCAGTTTCCCCGCGAAGCTCGGTGTCGCCGTCAGCGGAAGCCGCTTCGCCCCCAGCTCCTCGCTCCCGAACCGCTGCAGGTGGATCGCGCCGGACCCTCGAAACCCGGTCCGCACCACGCCTGCGTCCTCGCGCAGTCCCGGGAGTCCCTCGGGTATCGCCCCGCGCGACTCCAGTTCGCGCCGCGTCCGCTCTTCGTGCTCCAGGAGCGTGACGAGCGCGCTCTCTCCATCCTCCGCGTCGTCGAAGATCA
>CAUJEQ010000025.1 GCA_963169135.1 Chloroflexota bacterium | reverse complement strand
ATCCTTCATTACGCATGGCTAGACCTTCGTCCCGCCGACGGTGATGCCGGAAACGAGCACGGTGGGCATGCCAACGCCGACCGGGACCGACTGGCCGTCCTTGCCACAGGTCCAGCGGCCATCGGAGAGCTGGTAGTCGTTGGCAACGCGGGTGACCTTCGAGAGCACATCGGGACCGTTGCCGATGAGCATGACGTTGCGGAGCGGCGAGGTGAGCTTGCCATCCTCGATCATGCAGGCCTCGGTGACGGAGAAAACGAAGTCGCCGTTGGAGATGTTCACCTGGCCACCGGAGTAGGACACCGCGTAGATGCCGCGGTCGACGGCGCGAATGATGTCCTCGGCCGTGTCCTGGCCGGGGAGCATGAAGGTGTTGGTCATGCGAGGCATGATGTAGTCCTTGAAGGTCTGGCGCCGGCCGGAGCCGGATGGCGTGACGCCGAAGTGGCGGGCGCTCACCTCGTCGTGGAGGTAGCCGCGGAGGGTACCGTCTTCGATGAGGACGTTGCGCGTGGTGGGGTTGCCCTCGTCGTCGACGTTGATGGCGCCGCGGGAGTCGGCGATGGTGCCGTCGTCGACGACGGTGACGAGGGGGCTGGCAACCGGCTGGCCCACGCGGCCGGTGTAGTTGCTGGTGCCCTTGCGGTTGAAGTCCGCTTCGAGGCCGTGGCCAACCGCTTCGTGGAGGAGGACACCGCTATCGCCGGCGGCGAGGACCACGGGCAGCGTCCCGGCTGGCGCCTCGCGCGCATCCTGCTGGAGGACGGCCTGGCGGGCGGCCTCGGTGGCAAGCGTTTCGGGCGTGGTGACGGCGTCGAAGTTTTCGATGCCGAGGCGGCCGCCGCCGCCGGTGCGGGCTACCTGGCGGCTCTCGCCTTTCTGGGAGAGCGCGCTGACGTTGAAGCGAATGAGGGGCTGGACATCGCCGACAACCTTGCCGTCGCTGCGCGCGACCATCACATACTTGACTTCGTCGCCGATGCTGGCATCGAGCCGGGCGATGCTGGAGTCGTAGGCGCGCGCAGCCCGGTCGGCCCGGTCGAGGAGGGCGACCTTCGCCGCCGGGGGCTCGTCGGTGAGGGGCTCATCGAAACGGTAGAAGGAGCCTTCACCGGCGAGGTACGGGGTGGCATCGATCGGTACGGGCCGCTCGTCGCTGGCGCCGATGCGGGAGGCAGTCTCGGCGGCCCGGCGCATGGCTGCAACATCGAGCGACTCGGTGTAGGCGTAACCGATCGCGTCGCCCTTGACCACGCGGATACCGACGCCCTGGACAACGTTGCGGGAGGCGGACTTGACGCGCTGGTCTTCCCACTGGATGGCGCTGTTCGTGCGGTGTTCGAAAAAGAGCTCGGCGAAGTCGCCGCCGCGGCTGAGCGCGATGGAAAGCAGCGACGACATCACCGTGGGATCGATGCCGTAGCGGTCGTTGAAGAAGGCAAGCGCTTGCGCGCCCGGGTCGCTCATCGAGGACTCCCTCCTGTGGCCGAAGGATGGCTGGTTCCATCGTAGAGTGCCGGCGGACAATCTGCCGTGAATGCGCCGAGGTGCGTAGTCCGTTCGGTGTCCCGCGTGTAACGTCACGAGACGGGATTGCTCCTGCGCCCAAGGGATTCTTGTTGTCTTCTCGCGCCCGGCCGACTGAACCTCGCGGTCCGCGCGCCGGCGGGTTGATCGCGCCCGGCCGGCCGCTCGCATCGCTTCGGCACCGGGATTTCCGTTTCCTGCTCGGCTCGACGATGGCCCTCCAGATCGGCTCGTGGGTCCAGATGATCGGTCAGGGGTGGCTGGTATCCAACGACCTGGGCGGTTCAGCAACAGACCTTGCGCTCGTGGCGCTGTTGCGGGGAGCGTTCCTGGTGTTCCTTTCGCCGTTCGGGGGCTACGTGGCCGGGCGGTTCGAGCGGCGCAAGCAGCTGATGATCTACTCATCGCTGAGCGCCGGGATTGCGGCGACGCTGGCGGTCCTGGTCGCAACCGGCACCATCGAGATCTGGATGGTGTATGTGACCGCGGCAGCGGCGGGCATCGTGGAAGCCTTGGCGGGACCGATCCGCAGCCTGCTGGTGTTCGACACGGTGGGCCCGGATGAGATGACGAACGCGGTGGCGCTGAACTCGCTCGGCGGGAACGCAATGCGGGTCATCGGCCCGGCGATTGGCGGAGCGCTGATCGGGCTCATCGGGACGGAGGGCACGTTCGAGGTGCAGGCGGTGTGCCTCGTACTGGCGGTTGTGCTGACCTCGCGCCTGCACCGATCGATGCCGGAACTGGTGGAGAGCCGGGAAGGCGTGTTCGCAAGCGTGGCCTCGGGACTTGCTTATGTCGTGCGAGATCGGCGCATGTCGCTGATCGTAACAATGGCGATCCTGCCCAGCGTGCTGGTCTACCCGTATGTGAGCTTCCTGCCCGTGTTTGCGAAGGATGTGCTGAACTCCGGCGCGAATGCGTACGGGTACCTTGCCGCGGCCGTGGGGGTCGGGTCTCTGTTGGGTGGCGCCATCGTGGCGGTAGCTTCGAACCGGCCGCGAACCGGGCAGTGGATGATGTGGGCGTGTTTCTTCTACGCCCTTTCAGTGGGGGCGTTCACTCTAACCCGGAATCTCTGGCTTGCGGTGGCAGTGCTGGCGGTGGCGGGCATATTCCACAGCGTGTACGCGGCGTTCAACTCGTCGCTGATGCAGATGAAGGCGGCTCCGGAATACCGGTCGCGGGTGGTATCTCTGCAAACGATGACGTGGGGGATGACGCCCTTCGCCGGGCTGTTGATGGGCGCTATGATCGATCAATGGGGAGCGCCTCACGTCGTGGGCGCATGGATGGTCGTGGCTGCTCTCCTGACATTGATCCTGACCGTGAGCTCGCGCGAACTGCGGCGCATTTGAGGTCCTGATGCAGCATCTCCTCAGCATCCTCGCGGCGGGACTCCGCCGGCTGGAGCCGGATGGCCGGCTTACGGCGGAGGCCGGCTCGGCGGAGGACCTCCATGGGTTAACTTCACTCTTCGTGGTGGACCTGGAGATGAGCGGTCCGAATGCGCAGATGCACGAGGTCCTGGACGTGGGCGGCGTGCGCGCGCAGCTGGCACGAGGCGTGGCGGAAGAAGAGGCATGGGGAGCACGCGTGAAACCGCGGCACATCGGCAACGCGGTGCCGGGTGCGCTGAAGGTGGTCGGGTACAGCGCGAAGGACTGGAAGTCGGCGCTGGAGCTTGAGGAGGCATTCGACCGGTTTGCCATGCTTGGCCGGGACTCCGTAATCACCGGCTGGGGGATCGGGCAGGACATGACCTTCCTCGTGGAGACGTTCCGGCGCCTGCAGCAACCGTGGCCGTTCGCGACCGTTGCACTCGACGTGCAACCGATCGCGCGCCAGTTACTCCGGAACGGCGGGCAGGTGGATCGGTTCAACCTGGGCCACGTTGCTGACCGGCTGGGCATCGGGCGGATGGGCGAGCACGGGGCGCTCGCGGACGCCTATGCGACCTACGACGTGCTGGTCAAGCTGCTCGAGTTGGCGCCCGGGGGATCTGCTTCGCAGGCGCCGTAGCGGACGCTCACCAGGTGTGCTCCATCTCGTGGGGCGGGTGGGTGGTGCGGAATGCGTCGTCCCAGCGGTCGAGGATCGATTCATCGTCGACTTCGAGGAGGCCCGCTCGCCAGGCGGTAGACGGGCGAAGAAAGCCCCAGGCAATCTGGGCGAGGGTATCTGGCGCCACGGTCGCGTCGAGGCGTTCGCCGTCGGCACGGCGCATCGAGCCCCCTTCGCCACCGGTGGAGAGGCGCCATGCGCCGGCGTTCCATGGGCAGAAGTCGTCGACCAGTTTGAACGATATCTCGGTGTCGGTTGGATAGGGCCGGAGTTCGAGGGCACGGTCGACGGACACGAGGCGGGCCATGATGCCGTCGCGGACGGTGGGATTGAGCATCCGGGGCTCGACGAGCATGTGGGGCAGGGGGTCATCGGGGCCGGCGTTGTTCCAGCTGATTTCGCCGACGGCGTCGTAGCTGGCCATCGCCCGCCAGAGTGCGCGAGTGGCGTTCGGCGCAAGGGCAAACAAGTCCTGGACGCGCATGAGGTTGTTGGGCCCGGCGCCGTGGCGGATGAGTCCGGGGCCATGATGGAAGACCACGTAGCCGAGGGCTTCGCCTGCTTCTTCGTACACGAGGGCGACGTTGCGCAACCCAGGAGGTGGCGCTGCGAGCGGACCAGCGAGCCACATGGCGCGGCCACGATGGACGAGCGCGTTGCGGCTCTCGCGGTAGCGCCGGTAGATATCGACGAGGAGGCCGAACTCGGCGTCGGGATCGGCTTCCCGGATGCGGCCGGGAACGTCAGCAGGATGGGCAAAGACGATGTCGCGCGGGTCGAAGCGGAATGTCCGGCGCTCGGTGATGGTTCCGTACCCGTAGCGGCGGTAGATGGCGGCCGCGGCGGGGTGAAGTCCAGCCATGGCTGCCCGGCCCTCCTCGTGCAGCTGTTCGAAGTGCTGCCGGACGATGGCACGAAGGTGGCCTTTGCGGCGATGGGCCGGATGCGTGGCGACCCAGGTAACCCCGGCCATTGGGATAGCTCGGCCGTTGTAGCGAATCTGGAGGGGCCAGGCGGCGTACGTGGTCGCCACCTCGCCATCGACGATGCCGCATAGCGTCCAGTCGGGGTTCATCCCCTCGAAGGAATCGAGCGACATCCCGAGTTCGCGGGAAACGATGCGGACGACCTCCGGCATCTCTTCGGGGCGGGCGGGGCGTACTTCCAGGCTCATAGGCGGAGTCTACGCCGAGCGGGGGGATGTGAGCCCGTTCACGCGGGAGAATGGCGGGTATTGACAACTCCTTAGTGCAACGCTAACGATACAGGTGATGTTCTCGGGGCGGGGTGAAATTCCCCACCGGCGGTGAAAGCCCGCGACTCCTTCCTTCGGGGAGGACTGATCCGGTGAGATTCCGGGGCCGACGGTTA
>CAUJEQ010000024.1 GCA_963169135.1 Chloroflexota bacterium | reverse complement strand
GCCCCATCCTTGGGGTACACCCCCGTCGTAGACACACTCGAACCGTAGCTCGAACGTGTGCACCCCGGGGCCAGCCGGGATGATCAGCCACGATCCGCGGCCCGGGGTTCCAGTTGTCGAGCCAGGCAATGTTTGGAGTCGCTGTCCATCGGGCGGCGGCCAGGAGGACCAGGAGGACGTGTCCGACTGGTGTGTGGATTCAAGCACCGTCTCACACGAGCCTCCCGCCCCTAACGCGTCGGGCGCCTCGTACAGCTGCACGCGGACTGGCCCATCCGTCGTGGGGCTCAGCAAGCCAAGCGACGCCTCGACGTACACCGCAACGAAGCCAACGCTGCCAACCGTCACGGTGACGCCTGGTCCCGCGCCGCCGTCCATGTCCATTACGCACGACCCGGTGAGGTACGACGGAATCTGGTGGAAGCCAGTGTCGACGCCCGAGTTGGTGCTCATCGCGCCCGGCGGGCCCTGCGGCCCGGCGGGGCCCTGCTCACCCTGCGGCCCGGTGGGGCCTTCGAGACCCTGTTCACCCTGCGGCCCGGTGGGGCCTTCGAGACCCTGTTCACCCTGCGGCCCGGTGGGGCCTGCAGGACCTTGCTGCCCGGTGCGGCCCGCGGGACCCTGCGGCCCGGTGCGGCCTGCAGGACCTTGCGGCCCGGTGCGGCCTGGGGGACCCTGCGGCCCGGTGGGGCCTGCGGGCCCTGCCACGTTCCAGGTCAGCGAGCTCTCCGCGCTCTGGTCGCACCGTTCGTCGGTGTCCGCGTCGATGATCCGGATAGTTCCGGTTTTCAAATCGAGGCATGCATGGATGGTGCCATCCTTGGACGGGATCGACGCGTCGGCTACTGTCACCCCAAACAGGAGTGCCACGGCCAACATCGGTACGGCAAGTCGTCCTGTTCGGAAAAGACTTTTGGCTGATCTCATCGCAGATCCTCAATTCAAGGGAGCATGACTTTTACCAGTGCTCCTGCGCTGACGCATGGTAGTGCAAATTTGGCCTGTATACGCAAAGTAAAGGAAACACGCGTTCTGCGGTCTTACGAGATCGGATAATTCTCCTGAAAAGGTTGCCTTATCCCGAAGGCCATTGCAACGAAAAATGGGGTAATTAGGAAGATTAAGGAGGATCTTCCGCGGGTGTGGGAACCAGGAGAATTGGGAAGCCCGGTACGGGCGATCCGCGGCCACGCTCTTATCTCGAGTTGGTGGGCGGGGCTGCACCAGCCCCTCGCTGTCCAACGGGAACGATGTCTCCGCCCCTGCCCCTGCCCGGCTAACCTCCGAGCGACTGCACGACCGGGATGGGCCGGCTGCTCGTGCGGTACTGCTTCTTCCCGGCCTCCAGCAGGTCGTTCCCGCGGCAGTCGTTCACGACGATTGCCGGGAAGCCCTCGACTTCCAGGCGCCGGATCGCTTCGGTCCCCAGATCCTCGAACGCGACCACCTCGGCCTTCTTGATGTGCCGGTTCAGCAGGGCTCCGGTGCCGCCCACCGCGATGCAGTAGACCGCGTGGTGCTGCTTGATCGCCTCGCGGATGGCCGGTCCTCGGCCACCCTTCCCGATGATGCCTTTGAGCCCGAGTTCCAGCATCGCTACCGTGTACGGGTCGAGGCGCATCGACGTGGTCGGCCCCGCCGAACCGATGACCGCGCCCGGCCGTGGTGGCGTTGGCCCCACGTAGTAGATGACCTGGCCGCGCAGGTCGACCGGCAGCGGTTCGCCCTTCTTCACCAGCTCGATGAGGCGCTTGTGAGCGGCGTCCCGCGCGGTGTAGATGATCCCGCTGAAGTTCACGTGCGTCCCAATAGCCAGCCCGTCGATGACCGCATCGGTCAGTGGCGTGGTCAGGGCGATGCTGTCAGCCATGCAATTCCTCCTGCCGGGCTTGCCCGGCCAGACTCCCCGTCTTCAGTGACTTTGACATGATGATGAAGTGCGCTGGCCGGCTCAATTGGTCGAGCACAGCATCGGGCCAGGGTGCGCGGCCCGTTTCGGCGTAGCCGAGCTTCGCGTACCAGGGTGGTAATTCCTCGCGGAGGTTCACCACCCAGAGGTCCATCTCCTCACAGCCTCGCTCCGCGCAGTACTGCTCCGCCGCGTCCACGAGCCTCCGCCCCAGCCCGTTGCCCTGGTGCGCCGGGACCACCGAAAGCATGCCGAAATATCCGCGCCCTTCTTTGATGGCCACGTACACGCACCCGGCGATGGGCCCGCCGGGTTGTCCGGCCGCGAGGAAGGTGTCTTCTCGCAGGAGCGCCTCGATTTCAGCGGCGTCAGTCCGGTCGCCGACCTTGAAGAAGTCCTCGACGCGGTAGGCCTCGTTGACGATCGCCGCGAGGATGTGGGCTTCGGACGTGGCGGCGGGGCGAATGTAGTGACTCACAGGTCTTTCACCATCTCGCAGTAGCGGTGGTCCACCACGAAATCCCAGTGGCCGGACTCGTAGGCCTCTTCGTGGACCACGTAGTAGTCGAACCGCTGGTAGTACTCCACGAGCCCGAACTCGCGCACCGTCCCGAGCGCCACTCGCCGAAACCCGCCGGTGGCAGCCATACGCTCCGCGTGTTCGACCATGAGCCGCCCGAAGCCGCGGTTCATCGACTCGGGTTCCACCCCGGCAAGCCCGAAGTACAGCGCGCCGGCCCACGGATGGCTCTCCGCGGGCGGAGCATCGCGGTCAGACTGCCGCTCCATACCGGCCGGCCCGAGCAATCCGGGCTCGATGAACCGCTCGGCAACGGTCACCATCGAGGTTGCCAGCAGACGGCCGTCCTCTTCGACCAGGATCACGCGGGCGTCGGGGCCAGCCTCGTCCGCGTATTCGGCAGGCGATGTTCGGAGCCCCCTGAAGATGCGCGCATACGTCCCGAAGGCGCGGTTCACCACCCCGGCAACTGCTTCCAGGTCGGCCTCCGCCAGCGACACTACGCGCAACGCGGCCACTAGATGACGGCCTGCTTGGTGCGGGCGCTGTGGCACTGCACGTTCACAGCCACCGGCAACGCGGTAATGTGCGTCGGGTAGGTCTCCACGAACACATCGAGCGCGGTCGTGCTGCCGCCCACCGCCTGGGGACCAACGCCGAGTGCATTCACGGCGTCCAACAGTTCGGCTTCGAGCTGCGCCACTTCGTCATCCGCGTTGCGGTCCCCGATCTTGCGAAAGAGCGAGTGCTTCGCCATCGTCATCGCCTTCTCCGCGGTCCCGCCGATGCCGACGCCGATCACCAGTGGCGGGCAAGGATTGCCCCCCGAGATGTCGACCGTCTCGCAGACGAAATCGATGACGGCCTGCTTGCCCATGCCCGGTAGGAAGTTCTGGTAGCGCGACATGTTCTCGCATCCGCCACCCTTCGGCATGAACGAAATGTGGATCCTGTCGCCGGGCACGATGTCGGCGTGGATGACCCCCGGGGTGTTGTCGCCCGTGTTGGTACGGGCGCTGAACGGCCGCGCCGCGATCGACTTGCGCAGGTAACCTTCGCCGTACCCGCGGCGGATGCCCTCGTTGATCGCGTCGATAAGGTAAGCCCCGGTGATGTGCACGTCCTGGCCAACTTCGACCATGACGACCGCGGTCCCGGTGTCCTGGCAGAGCGGCAGCATCCGTGTCCGCGCTATCTCGGCGTTTTCCAAAATCTCGTCGATGATCTGGGCACCAAGTGGGTTGCGCTCGGTCTGGCGCGCCTGGCGGATGGCGCCTTCGACATCCAAAGGCAGGAAGTGGGTCGCTTCGACAGCCAGCCGCGCGACGGTCTCGGTGATCTGGTCAGCGGTGATCTCTCGCATATGCCTTCCAGTAACGGTTTGCACTGGAGAGCGTACCAGCCGCCGTGGCAGTGGTCTCGACTCAGGCCTCGGCGTTCAGCCTTTGGCCGACGTTTGGGTCGAGCAAGCGGACCGTTTCTTTGGCCACATCGTTCGATACCTTCACGGCCTGCGCCGCAGCCGTGAAGGCGATGCGTCCCGCGATGCCCTCGACGGGCTCAACCGGGATGCTGGTGGGCGCGAGCGCGCTCAAGAGGTTCATGGCCCAATGGTGGCCCGGGGCGGGTGATGATACGAGTGCGGACCGCGTGACAGTCGGGTTGCGGCGCTCACGGACTCTGGCCGCCCGGCCAGGGACAGCCTGCGTTTCGGACGGCGTGTGCCGTTGCTGAAGGCGGTGTTCACGCACCGCCCCCACACCGCTGGTGTTGTGAGCCGTTACCATGGCACGCATGAAGAACGTCCGCGTTATGGCCGTGTTCGGCCACCCTGATGATGAAGGCCAGGTCACTGGCACACTCGCGAGCTTTGCCGCGCGCGGCGCTCATGTCACGCTCGTCTGTGCCACGCGGGGCGAGGTCGGCGAGATCAGTGACCCGTCGCTGGCCACGCCCGAGACCCTCGGCTATGTCCGCGAACTGGAACTGCGCGCCGCCATGGCCCAGGTCGGGGTCTTCGATGTCCGTTTCCTCCCGTTCCGCGATAGCGGCATGGCCGGCACGCCAGAAAACGAGGATCCGCGGTGCCTCCATGCGCAGCATCCGGACGTCGTCGTGGGTCACCTGGTCGAGCTCATGCGCGAACTTCGTCCTCATGTTGTATTCACGTGGGATCCGACCGGAGGCTACGGCCACCCGGACCACATCGCGGTCCATCGCCACACGCTGGCCGCGTTCGATGCCGCCAGCGATCCAGCGCACTTCCGGGATTTCGGTGTGCCATGGGACCCGGGCCGCCTGTACTGGGGCGCATTCACCATGAAGCGTTTTGCCGGCATGTACCTGGAGCTCCAACGCCGGGGGCTGCTCCCCGAGCCGCTCGATCCCGAGCGCCGGGCGCGCTTCGAACAGGCCATGGCCGCGCCCGATGCCGCCGTCAGCCATGTCGTGCACGTCCACGAGTTCGTCGACCAGAAAAGGGCGGCGGCGGGCATGCATCGCAGCCAGTTCGGCGAGAACAGCCTGTTCGCGCGCATCCCCGAAGACATGCGCATGAGCTTCTACGCCGAAGAGCGCTTCCTCCAGGCGCGGCCTGCGCCAGCTACCGAAGGGGGTATCGCGACCGGGCTCGAGACGCTCCTTCCTCCTGCTCTGGGTTAGCCCTATTGGTCTGGGCGTCCTCTCGCCAGTATGCTTCGCACCAGCGCAAACCACCTTCGCCGGCGAGTGAAAAACCATGGAATACGGCACCCTGCGGGTCGCGACGCCCGATGGCCAGATCCGCGAGTACCCAGTCACCGAACCTTCGGTCGTCATCGGCCGTGCCGACGGGAACCAGGTGGTCATCGACCATGTCTCCGTATCCCGGCGCCACGCCCAGATGGTGATCGAATCCGGGCGTGTCACCATCTCCGACCTTGGCTCGGGGACGGGTACCTTCGTCGGCGGCCAGCGCCTGCCCGCGAACACCCCCACCATCGTTGAAAGCGGCCAGTCGATGCGCTTCGGCGATGTGGAGGCCCGCTTTGTCCTGGCCGAAGCACTCCGCGGCGACCAGGCTCCTGCGGCCCGCAGCGCTGCCTCAGCGTCTGACTCTGAGCAGACCATTGGCGTCACCCTTACTTCGCCCAGCGCTCCGCTGGCTGCAGGTTCACCCACCACAGCGACGGTGCTGGTGCAGAACCGGGGCAACGTCGTCGACGAACTCTCGATCGCCATCGTTGACCTTCCCGAAGGCTGGGCCAAAGTGAGCCGCCCGACCATCTCACTCGTGCCCGGCGCCCGCGACGAGATCACCGTGGTACTCCAGACGCCCAGGGATTCAACCGCGACGGCCGGCGAGCACACCTTCTCGGTCGCCGTAACCTCGAAGGTCCGGGGCCGCGAGGTGCGGGCCCTCGGCAGGCTGACCATCCTGCCGTTCGAGGGTTTCAAACTCGCGCTCCAGCCGGCGAAGGCCAAAAGGGACTTCAAGGTCGTCGCCAGCAACACTGGCAACACGCCAATCACCGTTGCCATCTCGGCGGCTGACGAGGCGAAAGAGCTCACCTATCAGCTTGAAACAGAACAGGTTGAGCTCCAGCCCGGTGAGGAGCGCGCCATCCCTGTCGCCGTCCAGCCAAAGTCGAAGAAGCTGTTCGGGCCTGCTTTCTCTCGCCCGTTCCGCGTTGAGGGCCGCCCGGCAGGCGCCTCGTCGCCGAGCACCGCCGACGGGCAGATCTCCGTCCGGCCCCCGCTCGAAGTGTACAAGTGGCCCATCGTCGGCGTGCTGGTCCTCGCCCTTCTCGGAGGCGGCGCCTACGGCTACGCCTCGAACTGCAAAGACAACGGCTGGCCCGGCTGTTCGAGTGACAAGAAGCCTGCCACCACCGACGAGACCCCAACCCCGGATGCGTCGCCCACCACGGCTCAGGCCACGCCAACGCCGACCGGCCTGTACGTCGGCGGGAACGCCGTCATTATGAATTCGGACCCTGTGCCGAGCAACACCAACTGCCTTGCCGTGCGCTCGGGCGAGACGCCGCGAATTGCGCCCGACAACGTCCTCGGTCGGTTGTGCACGGGTACGAAAGTCGTCATCAAGAGTGGCCCCGCCTCTGACGGCACTCTGACGTGGTGGCAGATCGAGGGTGGCGGGTTCACCGGGTGGGCCGCGGAAAAAAGCGCCGACGGAGTCGTCTGGATCGCGCCCTCACCCTGACCTCAGCGCTCGATCCACTCCAGGCTGCAGGCGGCGAAAGCCGGCTTCTCGGTCTCGATGATCGTTTCCACGAGCTGGCGGCTCAACTCTGACCGCCGCCCCACGCGGAGGCGCACCGTGAACCGGTACGCGCGGTTGCGGTCGTTGGCGATGTCACGCAGCGAAGACTCGATGATCTCCGGTTCGAGCCCGGTGTAGAGGCGGAGGAAGTGGGCGAGTCCCCGCCTCGTCCCTCGCCAGCGAAACAACTCCGGGGCGGCTTTCACGACATCGCGGCGCCGATCCTCCGGCCAGCGTGCGTCCAGCACCAGCCCGAGCCACGATCCGAGCCACGTCACCACATCCGGCGGTGCGAGTTCCGGGTCGAAATAGTCCGGGATGTTCTCGATCGTCCGGTCGATCGGCGAAAGGATGTGCTCGAAGATGAGCAGGAAGCGGCCGAGGAAGTCGCCGTCGTGGTAGATCCCCGGCAGGTACTCCAGGTAGGTGCTGCGATGGGCGGGTACACCTGGGGGCGCCTCCTCGAACTTGCCCGCCAGCACATACGCGTCCGCCGGCGGCCCGCCGTCGGCACCGTTGAGGATCAGTCCCTGGCTGGTTGGTGTCATCGCCATGGGTTACCGCTGCGCCACGGTCACGACATGCTCATACGACAACAGCAGCACATCGTCGGCCACCGTAATGCTCTGTCCGGCCGCCCGGGACTGCCCCGTCTGGATGTCGACCTGGTAGAGCGTCACGTCCTGCGCGTATTCGACCCCCGGCACCGACTGGACCACGGACTGCATCTCCGAGAGATACAGGTCCCGCCCGAACGGCCAACCGGTGCTGTTCGGGCCCCCGAACAGCGGGTCCAGGTACTCCCGGATGCGCTCGGCAACGGCCGCGCGGACATCGTCTGCCCGGCGGTGCCGCTGTACGAGGATCGTCGCCTCAATGGTCACGCCGACGTACGCGGGGCCGTCCACCACGAGCTGCGTGCCCAGGAGCCGCCGTTCATCCAGGAATTGGCGAACCTCTTCAATGAGTTCGGGCGCGGGTTGCAACGACTCGACGGTCCGCGGGTAGTCGGGTGGCAGGAGTGGCACGATCAGCAGTTCAACCGTCCCGGGCGGCACCGAACTGCCAGCCCCGTCCATGCGGACCTGGATGCAGCGCGCGCGGGCCACCCGGCGCGAAGCCTCGCGGGCCAGGAATTCGTAGTCCGCGGCGGTGATCGCGCGGTCCCTGGTCTTCACTGCCTCGGGCACGCGCAGGCGCGCCGCATCGAGTGATTCCGGGTCCAGGCCGCCGGACGCCGGGTTTCGGTTCGTCACCTCCGCGATATAGGGGATGGACGACCGCAAGACAGTGAGGGTGTTCGCTCCCACGTTCCCCACGATCCCCCCGCCATAGCGGTAGCGGCTGAATCGGAGCGCCGACCCGCGTCCGGGCGTCCGCCCATGGGCCTGCTCGCGTCCATCCTGTTCGCGGATGGTAGGCCCGAAACGGATGGTGCCGGTCACGCCGTCAACGATGTAGTGGCGGTCGTCTGGCCCCGAGTCGCGGAAAGACGCAACCTCCGTCCAGCGCGCCCACTCGTCGTCCGGCTCGAACACTTCGAGGTACTCGTCTTCGTTGCGCGGCAGGATGAGCGAATTCTGGAGCTGGAAGCTCTCCCCCGGGACCCCGGAAGTCTGGCCCACCTGTTCGCTGATCACGAGCGTCGAGTGGGTCGCCTGGATCGTGCCGCCGATCGAGGATGGGTCGACGGTGTTGATCCGCGGCGATGCCGAGTACGTCGGTTGGCGGGGCCGCGGCTGCACCACGCGCACCCGCAACCAGTGCAACTGCAACCGCTGGAGGACTCGCGCTTCCATCCCCGCGGCCATGTGCAGCACCACCGCGCCGTCGCTGTTTAGCCCGCCCGTTTCGTCGCGCTCGACCATGCACCGGACCCATCCACGCGTGT
>CAUJEQ010000023.1 GCA_963169135.1 Chloroflexota bacterium | reverse complement strand
GTCGCCGCGACCGTCGATCCCGCAGCATTCATGCCCTATGCCTTCGGGAAGATCGATGATCTGACCGTCTGGGCCGAGACGCCGTCGTCGGTGACTGTCTAGAGTTCCGCCGGCAGGAACTTCCGGAACTGCGGCAGCAGGTCCGGCCCCTGCCGAAGATGGTGCCCCCCATCATCCGCCAGCACAACGCCGGTAATCCACGCGGACTCCTCGCTCAGCAGGAACGCCACCGCGTTGGCGATGTCCCCGGTGGTCCCCAGCCGCTGCACCGGCATCCGTCGCAGGTACTCCTCCACCGTCTCGGGGTTGCCTACCAGCCCGCTCGCCAGGTCGGTGGGCACCAGCCCCGGCGCCACCGCGTTCACGCGGATGCCGTGTTCGCCAAGGTCGTCCGCCGCGCAGCGCGTAAGCATGTTCAGTCCCGCCTTCGCCACGCAATAGGCCGTCATCCAGTGGTGTGTGTGGGTGCCAGCGATCGAGCTGATGTTGACGATGCTTCCGCCGCCCGAGGCCTTCATCAGCTTCGCCTCGTGCTGCATCGTGCGGAAGACGCCGTTCAGCGTCGTCTCCATCACACGGTTCCATTCGGCCTGCGTGCTGTTCAGCACCCCGCCTACAGCACCCGTGCCGGCCGCGTTCACCGCCAGGTGCAATGCCCCATGGCGATCCGTGACCGTCGCGAAGGCCGCTCCGACCGACTCATCGGATGCAACGTCGCATTGCACGAAGGACGCCGCCTTCCCTAACTCCGCTGCCGAAGCCTCGATGATGTTCGCCCGCCTCCCCGCGAGCACCACCTGACCGCCGCCATCGACTATTGCCCGCGCACAGGCCAGACCAATCCCCGTCCCGCCCCCGGTAACAAACCCGACCTTGCCTTCGAACCTGCCCATGCTCGCCTCCGATCGTGAAGAGGCCGCGAGTATGCCACCCGCAGGGTCAGAACGCCCGGCTGTCCCAGAGCACGTCGCCGGCTCCACTTAGCCGCGCCTGGTGGCGTGACGCCACAAAAAGGAAGTCCGACAGCCGGTTCAGGTACGGGATGACGTGGCCGCCCACTTCCTCCTCGCGCGCAAGCGCGATCACCAGCCGTTCCACCCGCCGGCACACCGTCCGCGCGACATGAAGCTGCGCCGACGCAAGGTCACCTCCCGGGAGGATGAAGCTCTTCAGCGGCTCCAGCGTGTCGTTCCATTCGTCCATCCACACCTCGAGCTGCTCCACGTGCCTCGGTTCGATCCTCGGGACCATCAGCCGCTTCTTGTCTTCTTCCAGGATGCAGAGGTCCGAACCCAGGTTGAACAGCACATGCTGGATCACGTGAAATCGCTCCCGCATCGAGGCATCGAGCCCTGACGCGACTGCTACGCCAATCACGCTGTTTAGCTCGTCGACCGTGCCATAGGCCTCGATGCGGAGGCTGTCCTTGGGGACGCGCTGTCCTCCGCCGAGCGCGGTCGTCCCGGCATCGCCGGTGCGCGTGTAGACGCGGTTGATGCGGACCATGCCCACAGCATGCCCGACCGCGCACTGTTCCGCGACCCCGCTTTCGTGAGACCCGCGTCGGCGCCACAATAACGTCGTCCCCGATCGCACCTCCCGTGGAGCGCCAAATGAGTACCGAGTCCCCGCAACGCTGCGTCCGTTGCCACTTCGTCTACACCGGCGAGCCGCACCTCATGGCCGGTCGCAAATTCTGCTGCTCCAGTTGCTCAGTGGGCTCCGCCTGCGAACACCAGGGCATCCACCGGGCCACCAACGCCCGCCGCTACGACACCATGTTCGATCGCTTCCGCCAGGTTGCGAAATCAGCCACCCCGTACGAGACCGAACAGCGCGTGAACTGACGCGCGAAAAGTTTACGAACTGCGTCGTCATAAGAAAGCCGACGCCGGCCAGCGCGCTGGTAGAGTCCCGCCTGAGGGCTCGGCGCCTATCCCAGGACAGGTGCTCGACCCGCCGGCCTCAGAGACTGGGTAGTGGATGCGCGCCCGCCCGCGCCGCCACACCCGGCGCCAGCCCTCCCCTGCCTGCTCTGTTCTACGCCCGTGGTGCCGGGGGCGGGATTCGAACCCACATGCCTTGCGGCCGCCGGGTTTAAGCCGGCTGCGTCTGCCATTCCGCCACCCCGGCACGAGCCCAAGTAGAATACGCCCGGCCCGGCCTAGGCGACCTCGGCCTTCCCGCACTCCGAACACAGACCGTAGAGCTCCAGGCTGTGCCCCTGCAGGTGAAACCCGTGTTGGGCCGCCTGCTCCTGGATCCGGGTGTCCAGTTCCAGGTCGATGAACTCCGTGAATCGCCCACAGGCCCGGCACACCAGGTGGTGGTGGTGCGTCCCCTCCGAGAGTTGATACCGCACGCTCCCGTCTTCCAGCGGCACCCGGCAGAGCAGGTCGAGTTCCTGCAACAGCTTGATCGTCCGGAAGACCGTCGCTCGGCCCACGCCCGGCAGCTCGCCCAGCAGGTCCTCCACTGTGAACGGGCCTGGGGCCTGCTCAATCGCCCGGAGCACCGCCCTCCGCGGAGCGGTTGATCGAAACCCGATCGTTTCCAGCCGCATCGCCGCGGCTTCGGTAAATGCCACGCTTCGATGGTAACAAACTCGCCCCCAGCCGCTCCAGAGCGTCAGAACTTCGCCGATGATCACAGCAGTCCGGTTCTCAAGGGGTGCGCTGTGTCGGATGTGCCTATGTTGAAAACTCCCCGCCAGCTCGTCCTCTTTCGCGTGGGCGACACCCACTACGGACTCGATATCGAGGTGGTCGGCGAAATCCTGCCCTTGATAGCGATCACTCCCGTGGCCGGCGCCCAGGGCGGCATCCTGGGCCTCGCCGATGTCCGCAAACGCGTCGTCCCGGTTTTCGACCTGCACTGGAAGTTCAGTGTGCCCCGTCCTCCCGATGGGCGGGACAGCCGGCTTATCATCGTCGATGCCGCCCAGGGGCCTGTCGCCCTCCTCGTCGACGCCGTGGAGGAGGTGCTCACCGTGCAGCGCGAGGACTTCCAGCGGGTGGCGCCCCCCGGTGATCGTAGCGGCCTCGGCTACCTGAACGGCGTCGTCCGGCGAGCTGACGGCCTCGTGGTCTGGGTAGACCATCGCGGCCTCGTGCCCGATGACGTCTCCTCTGTGCTGCAAGCAGCCTAGCGGGCTGTCCAGCGGCCCTCTGCCGTGGTCGCCAGGCTGTCTTCCTCCAACACGTCCAGGTGCCCCTGAACGGTGGCGATGATCTGCCAGAACCGTTTCCGCAGGGCCCGCGGATACAGTGCCTCGGCCAGCGCATAGAGTGTCGCTCCGCTGTTCTCGCGCAGTGCCTCAAGCACCCGCACGGTCCGCTGTTCGGCCTGGGAGAGGTTTGCGTCAATCACCGTTGTCACGTCTTCGAACGGCTCGCCGTGGCCCGGGTAGCACCGGGTCGCGTCCAGCCCGCGAATCTGGTGCAACGAATCGAGGAACCGCGGCAGGCTGCGGAACCGCCAGGGCGCTCCCGGAGCCGACTGAAAACGCTGGATCGCCGGTGTTGGCGTTATCTCCGGGAGCAGTTGGTCCCCGGAAAACAGCCACCCTTCCGCTTCCGAAAACACCACCAGGTTGCCCGGCGTGTGTCCCGGCGCAACCACCGCCCGGACGCCCGGCGCCACTTCGGTTACGTCTTCAACGAGGACGCACCGGGGCTCGAACGGCTCATACCGCAGCCCCGTGGGCCAGCGAGCATCCCTCCCCGCGAGCCGGTAGTCGCGTGTCTCTACGGCCTGGCGCGCCCACGCCCGGCGTGCCTCCAGCCCCGCGAGCGCCTCGGCCTCGACATCCCGGGGGGCGCCGCTTGCCCGAACGAACCCTTCCAGCGCCCGCAGTTCGTCGTCGTCGAGTTGGTGGCCTCTGGAGTAGTGCAGGTCTTCCTCGTGCACAGCCACCGGGATCCCCCGGGCCTGCCACCAGCGCCCAAGGCCCGCGTGGTCCAGGTGTCCGTGGGTCGCCACCACGAGTGCCGGAGGGGACCCGGCCACCGCTGTGGCGAGCACGTCCTTTGCACCACGGTAGTCGGGGCCTGTGTCGATGAGCACCCGCTCGCCCCCGGCTTCTACAAGGTAGGCACTGTTGTAGGCGAGCCGGATGTGCCGCACCGATGTCATGGGCGCGAGTGTACGGGCCCCGTTAGCTTCACCACAGTTCGCATCGCGGCTTTGCGACCGGTACCATCCCCGCCGTGACAACAGTCGAACACCCGGATCGTCTCTCGCCCGAAGATGTCGCCCTCATCAAGGCGACCGCCGAGCGCCTCCAGGCGAGTATCGAGCGCGTCATCGTCGGCAAAGCCGACGTGGTGCGCCTCGCGCTCGTCGCCCTTCTCTGTGAAGGCCACATCCTGCTCGAAGACGTGCCCGGACTTGGCAAGACCACCATGGCCAAGGCCATTGCCCGCTCGGTGGACTGCTCCTTCCGGCGCATCCAGTTCACACCCGACCTGATGCCATCCGACATCACGGGCATCAACTACTACAACCAGAAGCTCGGTGAGTTCGTCTTCCGCGAAGGGCCGCTCATCGCCCAGGTTGTGCTTGCCGACGAAATCAACCGCGCGACCCCGCGCACCCAGGCGGCACTGCTCGAGGCCATGGAGGAGCATCAGATCACCGTCGAGGGAGTCACCACCCGCCTGCCCAGCCCCTTCCTGGTGATGGCCACCCAGAACCCGGTGGAACTCGAAGGCACCTTTCCCCTTCCCGAGGCACAGCTCGACCGCTTCCTGGTCCGCCTGAAGCTCGGCTACCCCGGTGAGGACGACGAAGACGAAATCCTTCGCCGATTCGAGACCGTCAACCCGCTGGAGTCGCTCGAACCGGCCATCGACGGCGCAGAGCTCGTGCGCCTCGCCGCTGCGCTGCGCCACCTCCACGTCGAACCGGCCGTGCGCCGCTATGCCGTCCAGATCGTCCAGGCCACACGCACGGACCCGGCGTTCGAACTGGGGGCCAGCCCCCGCGGAAGCCTGGCGCTCTTCCGCACCGCGCGGGCACTTGCCGCCATCAACGGCCGCGACTACGTCCTCCCCGACGACGTGAAGACCATGGCGCCGTACGTGCTGCCCCACCGCCTCATCCTCTCCACGCAGGCCCGCCTCCGCGGCCGGGGCACAGACGAACTGCTGGCCGAGGTCCTCCAGCGCGTGCCTGTCCCGATCGGAGCCTGAGATGCCGTTTCGCGACCTTTCGCTGGTCGTGGGCGGCGTGCTCTTCGTTGCCGGCTTTGCCGCCTCGCAGCCCGCCATCGCCTCTCTCGGGCTCGTCATCATCGTCCTCGGGTGGGTCGGTAGATATTGGAGCCGCCACCTGTTCGACCGGGTCACGCTTAGCCGCAAGCCTGCGGAGACGCGCGTCTTCATCGGGGAGAAGGTGGCCCTCGCCGTCGAACTCACCAACCGCAAACCCTTGCCGCTGCCGTGGTACGAATGGCGCCTTGGCCTTTCCGAGCATCTCGTCGTGGATGGCGAACACCTCGCTGCCGCCGCGGTGCCCGGCCAGAAGTGGCTCGTCCGCCGCAGAGCGCTCGGCTGGTACCAGCGCCACGACTGGACCTTCACCCTCGCCCCCGATGAACGCGGCTATCACCAGGTCGGGACGGCCATCATCCGCTCGGGCGACCTCCTCGGCGCCTACCCGCGTTCCATCGAAGATGACGAGCGCGAACACCTGGTGGTCTTCCCGCGCGTCTTCTCGATGGAGGACATGGGTCTGCCTTCCGAACGGCCCTTCGGGGAGCGCAAGGGCGGAAACCGCGTCTTCGAAGACCCCCTCCGCATCGCCGGCCTGCGCGAGTACCGTCCCGGCGACCCCCTCCGCCGCATCGACTGGAAGGCCACCGCCCGCTCCGGCGACCTCCGCTCCCGCGTCTACGAGCCCTCCGCCACCCAGCAGCTCTACCTGCTCGTGAACATCGACACGATGGAACACGTCTGGGAGGGCTACTTGCGCGAAGAGCTTGAACGGATCGTCTCCGTCAGCGCGTCGCTTTGTGTCTGGGCTGCGGGAGCGCGCTACGCCGTCGGCCTGCTCGCGAACGGTGCCTTCCCCGATGCCGACCGGCCCATCCGCCTGCCCCCGTCCCGCTCGCGCGACCAGGTCTCCCGCCTCCTCGAGGCGCTTGCCGTCATCCAGCCACTCACCATGGGTGATCTCGCCGGCGCCATCCAGCGCGAAAGCGGCAAGCTCCCCCAGGGCTCCACCCTCGTGGTCGTTTGCTCACTGATGCCGCCTCCCCTCGCCGGGGTGCTCGCTCGCCTGCACGACGAAGGCCACCACATCTTCGTCATCGCCACGTCCGACCGCGTCCGCGACTCCGTGCCGCCCGGCATCGGCATACGCGAGGTCGGCGCCGTGTTCCAGCGACCGGAGGTGTTGCGGTGATCGCCGCCATCGCGGTCGTCGCTTCCCTGCTCGCCGACGCATTCCTCTTCGCGGCGCTCGCCGAGCTGTTCGCCAACGCCGACAGCGGCGATGCCCCACAGGCGGTTGGCTGGTGGGGTTTTGTCATGGTTGGGGCGGCCGGCTTCTGGCTTCCGCGCTTGCTCAGCGGCTTCGACCTGGCCCCGCGCCGTGCCTACCTGTTGACCGCCTATGGCGGCCTCGCGCTCATCTATCTGGTCATCCGGATCGAAATTGCCGGCGACTTCGCCATTTGGAACTTCGGCTGGATCGGCGACTTCCTGGATGACTCCACCGATGCCATCGAGCGCGGCGGCCGCGGCATCATGGCGGTCTTACTCCTGGGCGCTGCCTGGGCCCGTGCATCCTATCGTGCCGCCGACGAA
Organism: Chloroflexota bacterium; assembly: GCA_963169135.1. Lineage (GTDB taxonomy): Bacteria > Chloroflexota > Dehalococcoidia > Tepidiformales > Tepidiformaceae > Amarobacter. The sequence continues at coordinate 7,473 of CAUJEQ010000023.1, read as the reverse complement.
GTCGAGATGGAGTCAATTCCGAAGTCCGCGGCCATTCCGTTTGCGCTTGGGACGCTGATCATCATCCTGGGCGCCGCTTCGGACCGTTCCGGTGAGGTGGGACGCGCCGGTGCCGCGTTCTTCACCTTCGCCATTGTCGCCCTGGCTGCCTCCCAACTCTCGTTGAGCGGCACCACCTTTGGCGATGCCCGGGCGGGCGGGACCGCCGGAGTTCTGCTCGTGACCACCGTCGTCGTGTCAGCCCTTGGCCTCGTCGTGTTCACAGTGGTTGCACCCATTGTGGGCCCGATCGTCGGCCCCATCGTGGGCAAGGCCGTCGAAGTCGTGCTCACCATCATCCTCACACCCTTAGCCTGGGCCCTCACCAAGTTCTTTCAGCTCATCATGGGAGGCAACAACCCCTTCGAAGGGCTCTCGGAGAACCTCGCCGAGCGCGGCGGAGAGGCAGCGTCCGGAGAACCGGATGAGCAGTCCCCGGTCAGCCGCGCGAGCATCTACCTGCTGCGTGTGCTCGCACTGCTGGCCATGACCGCACTCGTGAGCGGCCTCGTCGTCGTGTTCGTTCGCCTCAGGAAGCGGCAGGCTGCCCGCCTCGCCGACGCAACCGCAACCGGCGTCGCAGGCGACTTTCGCGACGACCTCCGGGGATGGCTCCGGTCTCTCATCCCGGGCCGCCGCGGTGGCCAGCTCGACCCCGGAGGTTCAGAGGCCGCTCGTCTCTACGTCGAGGTGTTGCACCGCGCCGAAAGCGAAGGCCATCCGCGCGGAGAGGGCGCAACCCCCCGCGAGTATCTTCCTGAACTGCACGCGACGTTCGCCACCACTGTGACGGACGACATAACCGCAGCATTCGAGGAGGCCCGTTACGCCGGCCGCGAGCCGGACCCGCGCCTGCTCGAAGACCTGCGCCGCCGCTGGCGCGAGGTGCGCTGAGCCTACCGCCGGTCTTCGAGTAGCGCCCAACCCAGGCCGTGCGCCGTCACGGTCGGCACGGCAAGCGACGTATTCCGCTGGAGGGCAAAATCCAGGTCGGCCCCGAGACCCAGCTGGCGCACAACCCCGGCGTGCTTCGACTCGGAGATGAGCCGGCCCAGGTCGCCTGTCCGGGCGGCGAGCAACGCCAGGTCGCCCAGATCTGCTCCCGGGTCTCGTGCCAGCAGCCCGGTAACGACCTCTGCCGCCGCGGCGAAGTCGTCGAGCCCGAATCGTGTACCCCGGGCTTCTCCCGCGCACACCAGCGCCACGGTCTCGAACGGCTGGCAGGCGCCGGTCACCGCCTCCAGATTCGCGAGTGCCCCCGCCATCACCACTCCCCGCCCCGCCAGCGCGCAGAGCGCGGTCGTCCCGTTCGTGGTGTAGAGCAGTCCGCGCGTCCCGGCCAGGTTGAGCCCGGCCGCCTCAACCGGCGAGTTGCCATGGTCGAAGTCCTCGGGCGGGAGACCGCCGACCTCGCCGAACAGCACTCGTCCCTCCGCCGCGCCACGGATGCGCGCCTGATCGAGGTCGTCAGTGACGACCAGCTCGGTGAGCCCCCGGCCGAAGAGCGTCGCGATCGTCGTCGTCGCGCGCAGGCAGTCGATGACGACGTAGCAGTCCGCCCGAATCAATAGCGCCTCGGCGGGAATGGCCGCGATCTCGATGCGAGAAACCATCCGCGAAGAATGCCCCACCGGGGCGGTTCAGGCACTCCGTGCTATCCTTCATTTTCGATGGACCGTCGGCCTGTTGGGATGTTCGACTCTGGTGTGGGTGGCTTGAGCGTCCTGAGGGCTTTCCGCCAGCTCGCCCCCAACGAGCGCGTGATCTACTTCGCCGACACCGCTTACTTTCCCTACGGCCCGCGTCCCGCGCCCGAGGTGCGAAAGCGCGCCTTCGCTATCATCCAGCGCCTCCTCGAATCAGATGTGAAGCTCGTCGTCGTCGCCTGCAACACCGCTTCGGCCGCCGCCCTGCCGGACCTTCGCGAAGCCTTCGGCATCCCGTTCGTGGGCATGGTCCCTGGTGTGAAGCCCGCCGCCTCCCGGTCCACGTCCGGCCGCGTCGCCATCCTCGCCACCCCGGGCACACTCGATGGTGACCTCTTTGCCCGCGTCATCGATAACTTCGGGCGCGGCACGCGCATCACCACCATCGCCGGCAGCGGCCTTGCCGAGCTGGTCGAGGCGGGCCAGGCGGGCACTCCGGGCGCCCGGGAAGCCCTGCGCGGTCTCCTCGGCCCGGAGGTGCAGGCGGGAGCCGACACGGTGGTCCTGGGCTGTACGCACTACGCTTTCCTCCAGGATGACATTCGCGCTGAATTCCCGGAGCTTTCCATCGTCGATACCAGCGAAGCAGTTGCCCGCCGCGCGATGCAGGTGCTCGACGAAGGCGGCCTGCGCGCTCCCCTGGACCAGGAAGGCGAGCTCGATCTAATCGTCTCGGGTGACCGCGCGCAATTCCGGGCGATAATGCAACAGCTCGGCTTCGAGCCCGCACCGGTGGAGGCACAGCAATGACGTTCTTTGAGCAACTCACCAGGCGAAGCCGCGAAATTGACTCCCTCGTCTGCGTCGGCCTCGATCCCGACTTCCATAAGCACCGGGTGGAGGATGTCGCCGCGTTCAACCGGGCCATCATCGAGGCAACGGCCCCCTTCGCAGCCTGCTACAAACCGAACATCGCCTTCTACGAGCAGTTCGGGATCCCCGGCCTGCGCGCCCTCGAATCCACCCTCGCGGCCATCCCGGCGGGTATCCCCGTCATCGGCGACGTCAAGCGTGGCGACATCGGCAACACCGCCGGGGCCTACGCCCGCGCGATGTTCGAACAATGGGACTTCGGAGCCGTCACGGTGAGCGGGTACCAGGGCCGCGACACCGTCGAGCCTTTCCTCGCCTACGAGGGCCGCGGCGTCTTCGTCCTCTGCCGCACGTCGAATCCCGGCTCGCGGGAGTTCCAGGAGCAACGCCTGACGAACGGCCGGATGCTCTTCGAAGAAGTCGCCCTCACCGCCTCGGCATGGTCCCCGAACATCGGGCTGGTTGTCGGCGCGACCGCGCCCAACGAACTCCGCACCGTTCGCGCGCTTGTGCCAGAAACGCCCATCCTCATTCCCGGAGTCGGTACCCAGGGGGGTCGGCCCGACGAGGTCGTCGCGGCCGCGGGTTACCTGCCCGGCAAGATGGTCGTCAACGCCTCGCGCGGCGTCATGTACGCCACCGAAGGCCCCGGCTTCGCCGAAGCCGCCGCCGAGGCGGCCCGGCTCCTTCGCGACCAGCTCAAGGCTGCGGCCGCGGCGCACGCATGATCGCCGAGATCCGACCCGGAGAGGTCTACCGCATGCGGCGCCAACACCCCTGCGGCGGCTGGGAGTGGAAGGTCTACCGTACGGGAGCAGATATCGGTATCGAGTGCCTCACGTGCCACCGGCGGGTAATGGTCGATCGCCGCCGCTTCGAGTCGCGCATGAAGTCACTCGTCGGCCGCGATGACTGACGCTGCCATCCCGACCTTGCCGCCGCTGCTTCAGCAGCGCCCGTTCCGGATGCTCAGCTTTACGCGCTTCTTCTCGCGCGTCGCTCAATACGGACTCAATTTTGCCCTCGTCCTGTTGATCAACGAAGAAACCGGCAAGGCTTTTCTGAGCTCGCTGTTGGTCCTGGCGTTGGTGATCCCATCCACGGGCGCGGGCATCCTCGCCGGGACCGCCGCCGATGTCTTCCCAAAGCGAACGCTCGTCTTTCTTGGCGACATGGCCAGAGCGGCCGTCTGCGTCTACTTCGTCCTGAACGCGAGCGGGGTCGCCTCCTACTACATCGTCGCGATCCTCCTCGCCACGGCGACGCAGTTTGCCAGTTCGGCCGAAGGAGCCATCATGCCGGCGATTGTCGAACGCTCCGAGCTGGCCCGTGCGAACGCCATCAGCCAGGCCGTGGGCGGGGCCGCTCAGCTCATCGGGCTCGGAGTCCTCACACCGATTGTTCTCCGCGTGTTCGACAGCCGGGACGCGCTCTTCTTGATTTGTGCGAGCCTGTTCTTCATCGCGGCGTTCCAGGCGCTCCTCATTGGGCGGATACACGGGCGGGGCCGAGCTGACATCGGTGGCGAACCGACCGGCCGCTGGTGGCTCGTCGGCTGGCGCACGATCAGGGCCGACCGGACAGTGATGCACGCCGTGATCGAACTCACGCTCATCGCCTCCACCCTCATCATCCTCGGTGGCCTCATTCCCAAGTACATCGACGATGTGCTCGAACTCCCCGTCGAGATTGGCGCCCTCATCCTGACCCCGGCCGCGGCCGGTGTGATCGTCGGGTTGCGCGTCGCAGGGTTCCTGGCCCGGCGCGTCCCCCACGGCTTCCTCAGTACTACCGGCTTCACCATCTTCGTCGTGTGTCTGGCCCTGCTCGCCTTCGTCAATGAAGAGGCGGATTTCCTCGGTGGATTCGGTGCGTTTTCGTGGCTCAACTCCGTGGAGATTGGCAACTTCGACGCGGGCGGCGTGATGGCCATGGTCATCACCTTCCCGCTCGGGTTTTCTTACGCCGTCGTCTCAGTCGCGGCCAACACCGTCATGGACGATCGCGTCCCGCTCCACCTCCGGGGCCGTGTGGGCGCCACCCAGGCGGCCCTTTCCGCCATCGCATCCTCGTTGCCCGTCCTCCTTGCCGGCGCCCTTGCCGACTTCATCGGCGTGGCCCCCGTCATGGCCATGGTGGCCGCGCTCGCCGGTGTGGTCGCAGTCGCCAACCTGCGCGCGCCCCGGGACGACTCCGGCGCCCCCCGCAGGCCGGCGGGCTGATGCGCTCGTTGACTGGCCGATCCGGGCGAACCTATCATCGAGACGGGCCCAGTACGCCCGGAGGGGTCAATCCGTGATAGAGCTGAGCATCGAAAGCATCAGGCTCAGCCTCATGAACTACCAGCGCGTCGTCATCCTCCGCGAAAAGGATGCCGACCGGTACCTGCCCATCTGGATCGGGCCGGCCGAGGCCGACGCCATCGCCGTGCGCCTCCAGGACGTCTCCGTCGCCCGGCCCCTCACCCATGACCTCCTCCGCAACCTCATCGAGCAACTCGGCGGACGCGTCGTCTACATCCTCGTGAACGACCTCTCGAACGACACCTTCTTTGCCCGCATCGTCCTCGATGTGAACGGCGAGACCCTGGAGATCGATAGCCGCCCTTCCGACGCCATCGCCCTTGCTGTCCGTGTCGACGCGCCGATCTTCGCCGATGAAGGCGTCCTCGACCGTGCCGGTGTGGTCCTCGATGAGGAGGGCCAGCCGGGCAGCGGGTCTTCGGCTTCGATCGAAAGCAGCCGCCCGGTGGACCCCGCCGAGCTCGAACGCCTGGGTGCTTTCAAGGACTTCATCGAGGGCCTCGATCTCGACGATTTTGACCAGCGCAAACGGCCCTGACGGCGTGCCGTAGATTCACAAAACAGGGACCGTCCGGGCCTGGATCTGCTTGCGCATTGCTTCACAATCCGCCTATGATGCGCGGGGTCTGGAGTCCGGGCGCCTGGGAGGCGTGTGTGGGCAGCTGGATGGTTCCGACTGCCTCACTGCTGGGTGCGGGGTGGTTTTTCGCCACCGCAATCATCCTGGGAGTGCTCATCGGCCACTGGGTCGATGGGAAGACCGGCCTCGAGCCCGTATTCACACTGATTGGGATCGCCCTCGGACTGGCCGTGGCTGCGGTCGGCGGCTACCGAATGCTGTCGCCGTTCATGCGCTGGCTTGGGGATAACGATTCAGAGCAGGGTTGACTTGAAGCTCCTCAAGATCGCTGGTATCGCCGCTGTCGTGATTGGCTGGCTCGCCGTTGGCCTCCTCGTTGCCCGTGGCCCGCAGCCGGAAATCATCGTTCCCGCGGAAGTCATCACCAGGGTCGGGCCGCTCAACCTCACCAACTCTCTCATCACCTCCTGGGTCGTCATGGCCCTGATCATAATCATTTCGCTCCTCGCCACCCGTTCCATGAAGCTCATCCCTTCGGGCATCCAGAACTTCGTTGAGGCTGTCGTCGCGTTCCTCGTCGGCCAGGTCGAAGAAATCGCCGGCGAGAAGAACGGCCGCCGGTTCTTCATGGTCGTCGCCACCATCTTCATCTACATCATCTTCAACAACTGGTTCGGCCTGATGCCGTTCTTCAACGCCTTCGGCAAGACCGAGGACGTGAACCATCACGTGTTTGAGGAAATCTACGAGCACGCCCACGACGACAAGGTCTACGAAGAGCGTGAGCACCACGCCGCCTGGTTCATGGAGAACACTGCCGGCATGACCGTCGCCCAGAGCGGCGCGAAGGCGGTCAAGTTCGAAATCCTTGCCGGTGACTCCGCAGGTGTTGCTACGGATCGCTACATCATCTTCCTCGCCGAGGAGTTCACGGATTACAAGGGTCCCGAAGACCACGAAGCTGCCCCCACCGAAGCTGACGTCCGTGCGGCCCTCGCCGCCCTGGAGGCTGACCCGAACGCCCCCAAGGTCCATCTCGCGGACGCCCACGGGGACGGGGAAGCTCACGCCGAAGACTCGGGCCACCACGCTATTCCCAGTGCAGCGCTTGGTGGAGATGTCGAGTACATCGACTTCCCCGGCGAGAAGCTCGGGCTCGTCATTCCGCTCTTCCGCAGCGCCTTCAGCGATGTGAACAACACGCTCGCCATGGGCATCGTCGCCTTCCTCTGCATCGAGTTCTGGGGCTTCCAGGCACTCGGCTTTGGCTACCTGAAGAAGTTCTTCAACACCGACGGCATCATGTCGTTTGTCGGCATCCTCGAGCTCCTCTCAGAGTTCATCCGGGTCATCAGCTTCGCCTTCCGTCTCTTTGGAAACGTGTTCGCGGGTGAGGTCCTGATCCTCATGCTGACCTTCCTGATGCCGTTCCTGTTCGTGGACATCATCTATGGGTTGGAGCTGTTCGTGGGCTTCATCCAGGCGGCGGTGTTCGCGATGCTGACGCTCGTCTTCGCGGTCGGTGCGGTTGAGCACCACGGCGAAGACGAGCACCACGATGGTCACGAAGGCGGTGGGGCCGACGCTCACCACCCGCATCCCGAAACTGGGGCAGTCCAGGCTCACTAGAGCCTGTTCGCAATACTCGGAATCTGAAACGCACCCGGAGAGGTGCAACGGAGGCAAGTCAGACATGGATCTTTTGAGTGCTCTGCCGTTCCTGGTCGTCCTGGAGACAGACGCCGCCAAGGCAATCGGTGCCGCCATCGCGATGGCGGTCGGCGGTCTGGGCCCTGCCCTCGCAATCGGCAACCTGGTTGGTAAGGCCATGGAAGCGCTCGGCCGCAATCCCGAGGCCCGCGCCGCCATCCAGACCAACATGATCCTGGGTGTCGCGTTCGCCGAAGCTATCGGCATCTACGCGCTCCTTTCCGCCCTCATCATCGCCTTCGTCATCTAGTCTCGGCAGCAGCCGGAACTGAGGTTCCCGCATGGACAAAGCAGTCGAAGCGCTCGGCCTTAACCTGCCGCA
>CAUJEQ010000022.1 GCA_963169135.1 Chloroflexota bacterium | reverse complement strand
CTTACCGGGCTGGATAAGTACGTCTTCGAAGTCGATATCCGCGCCAACAAGAACCAGATCAAGGAAGCGGTCCAGGTCGCGTTCAACGTCCACGTGGTCGAGGTGAACACCATGACCATGAAGGGCAAGCCGAAGCGATTCGGCCGCCGCGTCGTCAACCGCCCGAACTGGAAGAAGGCCGTGGTCACACTGGTACCCGGCGACAAGATTGAACTCTTCGAGGGGATATAGGCATGCCGATTAAGCAGTACAAGCCAACTTCCCCGGGGCGCCGCAACGCCAGCGGGGCGACGTATTCGGAAATCACGAAGAAGACGCCCGAAAAGTCGCTGACCGTGTCGCTCAAGAGCAAGTCTGGCGGCCGCAATAACCAGGGCCGCATCACCGTGCGCAGCCGTGGCGGTGGCAACCGCCGCCTGTACCGGATCATCGACTGGAAGCGCAACAAGGCCGGCATCCCGGCAAAGGTCGCCGCGATCGAGTACGACCCGAACCGCACGGCCCGCATCGCGCTTCTCCACTACGTCGATGGCGAAAAGCGCTACATCCTGGCTCCCAACGGCCTGGCCGTTGGCGCTATGCTCCTGAGCGGCCCCGAAGCAGAAGTTCGCGTGGGCAACGCGCTCGCGCTCGCCAACATGCCGACCGGCACCCAGGTGCATAACATCGAGCTGACCCCCGGCAAAGGCGGACAGATCGTCCGCAGTGCCGGCACCTCCGCCCAGCTGATGGCGAAGGAGGGCGACTACGCCCTGCTCCGCCTCCCCAGCGGCGAAATGCGGCGCGTCCGCATCGAGTGCATGGCCACCATCGGCCAGGTCGGTAACGTCGAACACTCGCTCGTGAAGCTCGGCAAAGCCGGGCGCACGCGCCACCGCGGCCGGCGGCCCGAAGTCCGCGGCTCCGTGATGAACCCCCGCGACCATCCTCACGGTGGTGGCGAAGGCCGCGCACCGGTGGGTATGCCGGGACCAAAGACACCCTGGGGCAAGCCGACTCTCGGCTATCGCACCCGCAACAACAAGCGCACCGACAAGTACATCGTTCGGCGGCGAAGCTAGGAGTAGGACATGTCACGTTCCATTAAGAAGGGCCCCTACATCCACCCTTCGCTGGAGAAGAAGGTCCTGGCGATGCGGAACGCGCAGCAGCGTTCGGTTATCAAGACCTGGTCGCGCGCATCCACCATCCTGCCGGAGATGATCGGCATGACCATCGCCGTTCACGACGGACGCCGCCATGTGCCGGTGTTCGTCACCGAGAACATGGTCGGCCACAAGCTGGGCGAATTCGCTCTGACGCGGACCTTCCGCGGCCATGTGTCGAAGAGCGACCGCCAGAGCAAGGTGAGGCGGTAATCATGGAAGTGCGAGCAACCACGAAGGGGATGGGGGCCTCCTCCCGCAAGGTACGCCTCATCCTCGACCGGCTTCCCGGGCTCACGGTCGACCAGGCCCTGGCACTCCTGCGCTACGTCCAGTCGCCGCATGCCCGCACGGTGTCGAAAGTCGTCCTTTCGGCCGCCTCGAACGCCGAAAACAACTTCGACCTGGATGTGGATGACATGGTCATTAAGCGCGCCTACGCCGACGAGGGACCCACGATGAAGCGCTTCCGCCCCCGGTCGCGCGGCCGCGTGAGCCCCATCCTCAAGCGGTCCAGCCACATCACCATCATTCTCGACGAGCGGGAGGCCTAACCGTGGGACAGAAAATCCATCCGCACGGCTTCCGTATCGGCATCATCTACGACTGGGAGTCGAAGTGGTTCGCCGAAAAGGACTACACCGCCCGCCTGCACCAGGACCTCGACCTTCGCCGGTTTGTCCTGGGCGAGCTGCCCGATGCCGCCATTAGCCGCATTGAGATCGACCGGAACGCCAACCTGGTGACGGTCACGATCCACACGGCCAAGCCCGGCATCGTCATTGGCCGGGGCGGCGCCAAGGTAGAAGACCTCCGCAACGCACTCGAGCGCTTCACCGGCGGCCGCGTCCGGGTCAACATCCAGGAGATCCGCGTCCCTGAACTCGATGCCTACCTGGTGGCCCGCTCCGTAGCCGACCAGCTCGAACGGCGCGTCGCCTTCCGGCGTGCCATCAAGCAGTCCGTCCAGCGCACCATGCAGCGCGGGGCCCAGGGTTGCCGCGTGGCCATCGCCGGCCGCCTCGGCGGTTCGGAAATGTCCCGCCGCGAAAGCGAGACCCAGGGCCGCGTGCCCCGGCACACGCTCCGCGCCGATATCGACTACGGCCTGGCCGAAGCCCACACCACCTTCGGCCGCATCGGCGTGAAGGTCTGGATCTACAAGGGCGAAATCCTGCCCGAACGCGGCACGCCGCGAGTCGAGGAAGAAGTTCCCGAGCCGGTTGTCGCCCCCGTGCGGCCCGTGGTCGAAGTCGAAGCCGGTGGTCCCGCGCACACTGCGATTTCGATGGAACAGCAGGCCGCCGTCCTCGAGACCCCCGAGGGAGGCGCCTAAATGCTGCAACCCCGCCGAGTGAAGCACCGCAAGCAGCACCGTGGCCGCCGCCAGGGTGTCGCCAGCACCGGTAACTACGTCGCCTTCGGCGAGTTCGGGCTGCAGGCCCAGGGAGCTGCCTGGATCGATTCCCGCCACATCGAAAGCGCCCGCCGTGCCATGACGCACGAAATGAAGCGCGGTGGCAAGGTCTGGATCCGCATCTTCCCGGATAAGCCGGTGACCGCGAAGCCTGCCGAAACCCGCATGGGCTCGGGCAAGGGCGCCCCGGACCGCTGGGTCGCGGTTGTGAAGCCCAACCGGATCATGTTCGAAATCGCCGGCGTGCCCGAGCACGTCGCCCGCGAGGCGCTTCGCCTTGCGGCCCACAAACTCCCCGTGCCGACCAAAGTGGTCATGCGCGAAGAGGCGGTGATCTGATGGCTCGAC
>CAUJEQ010000021.1 GCA_963169135.1 Chloroflexota bacterium | reverse complement strand
TTCTGTCACTGCTAGTGTCACCAATGCGCCAGGTCCGGCGCGGAGGAGCCCATGGCGGAACGTTTCGATGTCGTCTTCCTCGGCACGGGGAGCCCGCTCCCCAGTGCCGACCGCTGCGGCGCCGGCCACGTCGTCGTCGCGGGCGATACCAGCGTCCTGGTCGATTGCGGCTGGGGGGCGGCCCGCAAGATCCTCATCAGCGGGGTGTTGCCGTCGGATATCAACACCGCCGTCTTCACCCACATGCACTCTGACCACATCACCGATTTCCCCGACTTCCTCTTCCTCCGCTGGACCTCCGGTGCGACTCAACCCCTCCGCGTCTTCGGGCCGGAGGGGACGCAGGAGATGGTCGACGGCTTCCTCATGGCCCTGCGCCGCGATATCGGCTTCCGGCTGGCGCACCACGCGGGCAAGCTCCACCCCGATGGCATCAAAGTCGAAGTCACGGAGGTCCCGGTAACCGCACGCGCCGAGAAATTCCTGGACGCCGGGGGCATGAGCATCGAAAGCTTCGAGGTGAACCACTTCCCGGTGGTCCCGGCCTTCGGCTACCGGATGCGCTTCGACGGCCGGTCGGTCGTGATGTCGGGTGACACCATCTTCTGCGAGTCGCTCCTCCACGCCTCGCAGGGGGCCGACATGCTGGTCTGCGAGGCGCTGAACGTGCCCATGCTGGAAATGCGCCGCAACGCGCTCCGGATCATGGGGCGCGAACTCCAGGCATCGCTGTTCGGCGATGTCCCCAGCTACCACATCCCGACCGACGAGGTCGCGAGGCTGGCGAAGAGCGCAGGCGTGGGCAAACTCGTCCTCTCCCACCTCATCCCGCCCATTCCCAACGATGGGCCGGAGGTGCAGGCGTTCACGCAAGGCATGGCCGAGCTGTACGGCGGCCCCATCCACGTCGCCCGCGATACCGAGCGCATCGCGGTCGAGAAGCGAGCAACCGCATGACCCACGAAGCCATGTTCGTCGATTCCCTGCGCAACCGGGTCCGCGCGATGAACGTCCTCTGGGAGCGGGCGGCGAGCGACCTCACACTCGAACAGGTAAACCACCACGAGCGCGAAGGCGTGCTGCCCATGGCCTTCAGCTTTAGCCACTACATCCGCGCGCAGGACCAGTCCGTGAGCGTCATGTTCCTGCGCGAGCAGCCGCTGTGGGCCAGCGGCGGCTGGGGCACGAAGGTGGGCGTCAGCATCGACGTGCTCGGGCGCGAAGAGACCGTCGAGGAGATGCAGCACCTGCGCTTCGGCGACTTCGAAGCCTGGAAGCAGTACCAGGCGGAAGTGATCGCCCGTACGTCCCGTGTGCTCGACACCATCACGGCGGACATGCTGGCCGAAGTCATCCTGCCGCAGTTGCCGCCGAACATGCAGAACATCTTCTGCGCGATTGTGATTGGCCCCGGGGCGCCCCTGCGGAAGCTCGAAGTGCTGGAGTGCTTCGTCTACCAGCACGGCCTGCGTCACATGGGCGAGATCGAACACGGCCGCGCGCTCGTGGGGCTCCAGGGGATGACGAGCTGAGGGGCGAAGTGGGCGGCGATGGCCAGGGGACAACCCGCCGGGGACTCGCGCCCGGTCATCAGATCACGGATAGGGCACGGACCAGTTCGCGTAGCCCATGTGGTAGCTGTTGGACACCCAGCAGTCGCTGACGTCGTTGGTGAAGGGCTCAGGGTAGTCCTTGTTGCATGTTGAGTGGTCCGGGTAATTAGCTAGCGTCCACCCACAATCGCTCATTTGGTGCACGTGATACCCGGTCCAGGATGAGCCACACCCGGACTCGTTGGCAGTCGTGCTTATTGCCTTTGACGTAGACACGAGATTGTACTGTTGAGTGTTTATGTCCTGATTGTAACTCGATAGAGAGTCGTCGGTATGGTAGTACCACACACCCGCTCTCCATGTGGCCGTGTTATCGTACACACTTGCGTACATCGTGTGGCTACAACTAGTCTGGGTCTGACTCGTCAGGTATCCCGTTCCTGACACCGAGAATAAGCCTGAATCCGTTGACGACTTGACGTAGAAGCTTATGGTTGCGCTTGCTGCCCAGTCGAGAGCCGCACCAGAGCTAACTTGTGAATCGTCGTCGTAACAGATACCGCTATGCCAGCCGCAGGTAAGGTCGGAAGAACCGCCTGGCCATAGTTCGATATAGACGGAGTAATTAACGGCTTTGGACTCCTTTGGCACGGCGAGACCAGCAATTGCCCCCATGAGCACGGCGATACCGATGGCCCTGGCTATCGTGACTCTCATTTCATCACCGCTGCTGCGACCTGGAGGCAAAAACCTTCGTTGGCTGCCAGGCCGGAGATCGTTGTTAACACGTCTGTTTCCGGGTTGTAGCCGGCGAGGAAGCACCCTCCGAACTGTTTGTTTCCCACCGAGACGATCGGCCGGGAGACGACGACGGGTATACCGTTGACCGTGGATTCGAACCACCGCTCCCTGGGGGATCCGTAGGTAATGGGCTCGCGACCTCGGATACGATGAACCAGCAGCCCGCTGCCCCCCTCGTTAACATCTGGGGTGCCGGGCGAGACCGCGAAGGTCCAGGCGATTTCGAACAGTTCCTCCCCGCAGAGAAAGACATCAGGGACGTTTGATGGCACCACTCCGGATGGCATCGATTCAGGGTCCACACGCAAAGGCCCGGGGGCTGTAGCGACAGAGATCTCCGCCCGCGGTGGTGCCGGCTCCAGTCCCGTCCCCGGGCAGAGCTCGAACCCGGTCCTGCCCTGCCAATACGGATCGACCTCGAGTCCGTTTAGCTCCCCGCGAAACGGCTGGCGCTGGGCATCCTGATTGACGAATGGCTGATACCAGAACGGCTGTGAAGTGTCTGGCGTTGTGTTCGGTGCCGGCGTGACCGTATGGTCGGGCGGCGTTGCTCCGGTCGTCGCGCGGGACACTCTGTCGGATCCCCGCATCGTGTACGTGGCCGTAAACGTTGCGGTCCCGATCACAGCGATCGCCAGGATGAGAATCACCGTCGGTTTCCGAATGAGTCGCATCCTCCACCCCTTGCCAAAAAAGGAAATACAACTCCACCACCCACACCGGACGCTATCCCCCCCCCCAGTCGTTCCCGCAAGATCAGTGTCGCCCCTTGTCATACGTCTGCAAGCTAAGTAAACGCTCAGCACGTGCGGCGTTGCGGCAACCTGCCTCGCCTTCCGGCTCGATCGCGGGGGCAGGATGGGGGTGCGCCACTCAGCCCGGGAGCTTCAGCATCGACGCGGGGGAGCCGTGCCGGGCCCCCGGGTTTAGATACCACTTGCACAAAGAATTAGGCATGCCTAATATCTGCGCATCGACACTCTTACCTCAGGCGGTTCGCCACTCCGATGAAGCTCTCCCGACTCCTCCTCTTCGCCGCCGTCGCGGCCATCCCCCTCCTCGCTGTCGCCTGTGGCGGCGACGATGATGACGACTCGGCGGGCGGTGACGCTGCCACCGCAACCACCGCCCCTGCCACGGCGACGGCGACCGCGAAGCCGTCCGGCTCCATCACGGTCTATTCAGGCCGTGGCGAATCGCTCGTGAAGCCGCTGTTCGAGCAGTTCACGAAGGACACCGGTATCGCCGTCAAGGTGAAGTACGGCGACACCGCCGAGCTGGCCGCCCTGATCGCCGAAGAAGGCTCGAAGTCGCCGGCGGACGTGTTCTTCGCCCAGGACGCGGGCGCGCTTGGCGCCCTCAAGGCCACGGGCGCGTTCGAGGAGCTCCCCGCTTCGATCACCAACCTCGTGGCGGCCACCTACCGGGCCGGTGACAACTCCTGGGTCGGTGTGAGCGGCCGTGCCCGGGTCATCGTCTACAACCCTGACCTGGTGACCGCCGAGAAGCTCCCGAACTCGGTGAAGGACCTGACCGCGGAAACGTGGAAAGGCAAAGTCGGCTGGGCGCCCACGAACGCCTCGTTCCAGGCCTTCGTCACGGGCCTCCGCCAGCTCGAGGGCGAGGATGGCGCGAAGGCCTGGCTCGAGGGCATGGTCAAGAACGACGTGAAGAGCTACAAGGACAACAAGGCCATCGTTAGCGCTGTCGCGGCCGGCGAAATCCAGCTCGGGCTGGTGAACCACTATTACCTCTACGGGTTCCTGAAGGACCAGGGCGAGGGCTTCAAGGCCCGCAACCATTACACCGCCGCGGGCGATCCCGGCTCGCTGGTGAACCTGGCCGGGGCCGGGATTCTCAAGGATGCTCCCAACAAGTCCGCGGCCCGCGCGTTCGTCCAGTACCTCCTTGGCGAGCCGGCCCAGAAGTATTTCTCGGAACAGACCTTCGAGTACCCGCTCGCGGATGGAGTCGCGGCGGATAGCCGGCTCAAGCCGCTGGCCGAACTCCAGCCCCCGGACCTCGACCTCTCGGACCTGCAAGACCTTCAGGGCACGCTCTCCTTGCTGCGTTCCACGGGCGTCCTGAAGTAGCGATGGTGGCCCGGGTCTTCCGGCCGCGAAGTCGCACGGCCCCGGCAGCTATCTGGCTGCCGGGGCTGCTTGTCGTCGCTGCCACGTTCATTCCCGCATGGTACCTGGCGAAGCGCAGCACCGAGCGCGGCTGGGATCCGTGGGCGCGCGCTCTTGAGAACTCCGCGGCCCCGTTGATGGTGCGGAGCCTCACGCTCGCGCTGGTCGTGGCGTGCGCCTCGGTGCTTGTCGCCGTCCCGGCGGCGTGGCTGACCACGCGGGCAGCGCTCCCCGGCCGGCGCCTGTGGGCCGTGCTGATGGCCGCCCCGCTCGCCATCCCCTCCTACATCATGGCCATGACCGTGGTGGACTTCCTGGGTCCGCGGGGCACGCTCCAGGGCTGGCTCGAACCCCTGGGCGTCGAACGCCTGCCCGAGATCTACGGCTTCTGGGGTTCCGCCTTCACGCTCACCGCTGCCAGCTTCCCCTACGTCTACCTGGTCCTTCGCGCCGCCTTCGCCACCGCCGACGTCTCCGAGGAAGAGGCCTCTCGTTCCCTTGGCGTGGGCCCGTTGCGCACGTTCTTCCGGGTCGTCGTTCCCGGTCTCGTGCCCGCGATCGCCGCCGGAGTCCTGCTCGTCGTGCTCTACACCCTGAGCGACTTCGGCGCCGTCTCGACGCTGAACTACGACACCTTCACGCGCTCGATCTTCGTCGAATACCAGACCTCGTTCGACCGCACGGGGGCGGCCGTCCTCGGGGCGATGCTGGCGATGGTCGCCGCCGCCATCCTCGCCGCCGAGCTTACGGTCCGCGGCCGGATGGGCCGGCGCGCATCCCGCCGCCAGTCGCTGATGCGTCCTGTGCCGCTGGGCAGGTGGAAGTGGCCCGCGGCCGGGTTCCTGGCGTTGATCGCCCTGCTCTCGCTGGGTCTGCCCCTGGGCGTGCTGGGTTACTGGCTGCTGAAGGGCATCCAGGCGGACGCCAACTTCCCGGAGATTGGCCTGGCCGCCCGCCACTCCGTCGCCATGGCCGCCGGTGGGGCGATCCTCACCGTCCTGCTTGCGCTCCCCGTCGCCATCCTGGCCGCGCGCTACACCAGCCCGTTCGGAACGGTCATGGAACAGGCCGCCTATCTGACCCATGCGCTCCCGGGGGTGGTCGTCGCCCTCGCCCTCGTCTTCTTCGGCATCAGTTACGCGCGCGACCTGTACCAGACGACCTGGATGCTTCTCCTCGCGTACGTCATCCTCTTCCTCCCGAATGCCCTGTCGGCGCTGCGGGCCTCGCTGCTCCGGCAGCCACGCAGGCTCGAAGACGCGGGCGCGTCGCTCGGCCGTTCGCCGCTCCGGGTGCTGGCTTCGGTGACGATCCCGCTCGCGCGGCCGGGTATGGCCTCGGCGGGACTGCTGGTGTTCCTGACGGTCATGAAGGAGCTCCCGGCCACCCTCCTGCTCAGCCCTCCGGGCTACGAGACGCTGCCCGGCCTCGTCTGGAGCCGAAGCACCGACGCGCTGTACGCTGGGGCGGCGCTGCCGGCACTGGTGCTCGTCGGCCTGGCAGCGATTCCCGTGGCTTTGCTGAGCTGGAGGGGCGACCTTGGATCGCTCGAATCCTGAACCGCTGACCTGCGAGGGCGTCGAAGTGCGCTTCGGCTCTCTGCGCGCGGTTGATGGCGCCAACCTGGCCGTGGCTGCGGGCGAGATCGTCGCCCTCCTGGGCCGCAGCGGCAGTGGCAAGACGACCCTCCTCCGCGCCATCGCCGGATTCGAGCGCGCCACCGCGGGGGAGATCCGGATTGGCGGCCGCCTGGTCGAAAGCCCTTCCACGAGCATCCCCGCCCACCGCCGTTCGGTCGGCCTTGTCTTCCAGGAATACGCCCTCTTCCCCAACCAGACGGTCGAGGCGAACATCGCCTATGGTCTCGGGCGCGGCGCGGCGGCCCGGGTCGAAGAACTTATCCGCACGGGCCAGCTCGAGGGGCTCGCGGGCCGCTACCCGCACCAGCTCTCGGGCGGGCAGCAGCAGCGGGTCGCGCTCCTGCGCTCGCTCGCGCCACGCCCCCGCGTGCTCCTGCTGGACGAGCCGTTCTCGAATCTGGACGCGGGGCTCCGCTTGGCCATGCGGGAGGACGTTGCGGCGATCCTCCGGGCCGAGTCGATGACGGCCGTGTTGGTCACCCACGATCGCGCGGACGCCATGGCCATCGCCGACCGCATCGCCGTGATGGAGGCCGGGAAGGTCATCGAGTTCGCGACGCCCCGGGACCTCTACTTCCGGCCCGCGAACTGGGCGGCGGCGGGCTACGGCGGCGAGGCCCAATTCCTGAGCGCCACGGCCAGCGGCGGCACGGCGGAGACCCCGCTGGGTATCGTGACTCTGGCGAACTCGTTCGAAGGCCGTTGCCAGGTGCTTGTCCGGCCCGAGTGGATCATGCCGGCGCCCGGCGTGGCGGTCCGCGTTTCTGCCCGGCGCTTCGAGGGAGCGCATTCGCGGCTGACGCTGGCAGCGCCCGATGGCACGCCGATCGCGATGACGATTGCCAGTACGGCTCCCCAGGCATTCGAGGACCACTTCTGCGTGACGGTGCGGCAGGCCGTCCCCGCCTATCCGCCTGCGGGGTAGTCAGCGGCGTTGCACCGCGCGGACCATGAACCACGCGCCAACCAGCAGGACGCCTGCCCACAGGTACCCGCCGAGCACGTCGCTCGGCCAGTGCACGCCTTCGTACACGTTGGCAATCCCGCCGAGGGCGCAGGCAGCCACCGCGACGGCCCACACAGCCGCCCGCGGCCAGCCCGCCGGGAACCGGCCCGCGACCAACCACGCCGCGAGCAGGAACACCACCGTCCCCCCGAAGACGTGTCCCGACGGGAAACTTTCGCTCGTGAACATCGCCCGTCGCTCGATGAGAGACGGATCTGGACGCGGACGATCGACCAGGTTCTTGATGGCGGCCTGCGTCGGCGGGAGCACCAGCAGCATGACCGTGAACACGAGCCATGCCCGCCGCCGCCCCATGAAGTCGAACGCGGTCACCATCGCGGTGCCAACCAGCACCACCACCCAGGTCGTGGTAGCTGCTCGCATGACTTCGGCGGGTGTCTCGAACGCGCCGGGCAAGTCCTGGATCCGCCGTGCGAGCCAGAGGTCTCCTGGCAACCGATCCCGCTCGTGCGCGAGCCACGAGAGCGCAACCGCGCATACGGCCAGTGCAGCGAAGAGGACGGGCGCCCGCATCCAGCGCTGATTCGTGGATGCGTCCTGCCCGTTCACGCGCGCATCAGCCCGTGACGGCGGTCTCCAGTTCGAACGCCGTGTGCAGGGCCCGGACCGCATCGTGGACGCGGTCGGCCGAAATGATGCAGGTCAGCCGGATCTCGCTCGTGGAGATCAGCTCGATGTTGATCCCGGCGTCGAAGAGCGCGCGGAACATACGGGCGGCGTAGCCGTGCGCTGTCTGGATGCCCACGCCCACGATGCTGACCTTTCCCAGGTTGGCGTCCGAGGTGAACTCGGGCGCGCCCACGATTTCGCAGATGGCCGGCATGAGCGATTCGGCCTTGCGCAGGTCTTTGCGCGCGAGGGTGAACGTCAGGTCGGTGAGGTTCCCTTCGCTTGAGTTCTGGACGATGGTGTCGACGCTGACGCCGGCCTCCGCCAGCGGCTCGAAAATGTTGGCGGCGATGCCAGGCTGGTCCGGCACCCGCCGGATGGTGACCTTCGCGACATCGGAGTCGTGGGCGATGCCGCGCACGCGGTTTCGTTCTTCCAAGTCTTCTTCTCCTCGAATGAGGGTACCCGGCGCTTCGACCATGCTCGAAGTCACCAGGATCGGGACGTTGTAGACGGAGGCGAGTTCGACTGCCCGGTTGTGCATCACGGTCGAGCCCTGGGTCGCCAGTTCGAGCATCTCTTCGTAGCTGATGTCCTTCAGCTTGCGGGCGGTCGGGACGATGCGGGGGTCGGCGGTGTAGACGCCCTCGACATCCTTGCAGTTCTCGCAGCGGTCGGCCTCCAGGGCGATGGCCAGGGCGACGGCGGTGGTGTCGCTGGCCCCGCGCCCGAGCGTGAAAATTTCCTGGTCCTCGTTGACGCCCCAGTAGCCCGCGACCACGGGGACGCGGCCGGCGGCGAGTTCGGCCCGCACACGGTCCGCCTCGACCCGCGAGATGCGCCCCTGGTAGTGGCGGCCCTGGGCGATGATCCCGGCCTGTTGCCCCGTGAGGCCGACCGCTTCCTGCCCCAGGTTCTTCAGTGCCATGGCGAGCAGCGCCACCGAGACCTGCTCCCCGGTGGAGAGCAGCATGTCCAGCTCGCGAGGGTCCGGGTCGGG
>CAUJEQ010000020.1 GCA_963169135.1 Chloroflexota bacterium | reverse complement strand
ACGCTACCAGGCCGGGCTTCGGGAGGGACAGCCTCTACTGTGGTTTAAGCAGCGAGTGCGAGTTGGCGATTATTGCCATTTGTTTTTGGCCGCCTGATTTACGAGGGTGACGCCCAACCTCGGCCTGCTATCCGGCTACCTAGCTCCCTGTCGATTCCCTTCGTCCCCGTGTGATGAACCCAGTATAGCACAGGCGTTCGCCAAATTAGCCGCCTCGCCGTAGCGCCCGCCGCACGTCCATCTGCTGGTCGCGCTCCTTCAATTTCTCACGCTTGTCATAATGCTTGAGGCCGCGGCCAACGCCCAGTTCGACCTTCGCCTTACCACGCTTGAAGTACATCGCCAGCGGCACCAGCGTCAGTCCTTTCTCGCCCAGCAGTTCCTGGATGCGGCGAATCTCCTTCTTGTGGAGCAGCAGCTTCCGGTCGCGGGTCGGGTCCTGGCTGACGTAACCGGCGTTCGCGTACGGCGCGATATGCGCGTCCTGCAGCCAGACCTCGTCCCCTTTGACCCTGGCGTACGAACCCTGGAGCTGTACTTTGTGGTCGCGCACCGACTTGACTTCGCTCCCGGACAGCACGATGCCGGCCTCGAACTTCGCGAGGAACTCGTAGTCGTGGCGCGCCCGCCGGTTCTGCGCAATTGTGGAGTCAGCCATAGGTGTGGAAAGCGAAGCGGCCCCGGCGCACGGTCGGGGCCACTGAGTCTCTTGTTAGTGTAGCCCCCGGGCTACTTGCCCTGCAGGACTTCGATGGCCTTGAAGAGCTGGATGTCGCCCTGCTCGAGGTACTCGTCGTAGGTCATGGGCACCTCGACGGTCGGCTTCACGCCGAGACCCTCGATCTGCTCGCCGTTCGGCGTCAGCCAGCGGCCGACCGAGAGGTAGAGGGCACCGCAGCCGGCCGGGTCGCCACAGTTCTTCAGCTCCTGCAGCTGGTTCACCGTGCCTTTGCCGAAGCTCCGAACGCCGACGATGTCGCCCCGCCCGTTGTCGTGCAGTGCGGCCGCCAGGACTTCCGACCCGCTGGCGCTACCGCCATCGATGAGGATGACCAGCGGGATGGAGGTCGCGATGCCGCCGTCGCGGGCCGACCATGATTGGGTTTTCCCGTCGGCATCCACCTCCGAGATGATCACGCCACGGTCAAGGAACTCGTCTGCAACCTCGACGGTCGCCTGGAGGAGGCCGCCCGGGTTGCCCCGCAGGTCGACGATCAGGCCGATGTACCCCTTGTCTTCGACATCGGCGAGCTTCGTCCGGAGCTCGCTCAGGGTGCGGTCGTGGAACTGGGAGATGTTTACATAACCGATGTTGGTCACGGTGTTGCCATCGCGGTCGACCAGGGCCGTGCCACTCTCGCCGGGAATGATCTCGAGGTTCGGCTCGATGAACACGCTGTCGACCGGGATCTCGCCACGGGTAATGGTGACGGTCTCCTCGACGCCGTCGGTGTGGCGCACCTTGAGCGTCACCTGGGTGCCCTCGGCGCCCCGGATGCGCTCGACCGCCATCTGGGTGGTCCACCCGTCCATCGACTCGCCATCGACCTCGAGCACCACGTCGCCCTGGCGGATGCCGGCTTCTTCGGCCGGCGAATTGCGGAAGGGCGTGACAATGGTGATCGCCCCGCTCGTATCCGAAACCGATGCGCCGATGCCGTCGTAGCTCGAATCCAGGCTGAGCGCGCCCGCCTTCAGCTCGGCGGGGGTCAGATATTGTGTGTGTGAGTCGTTGAGGGCTGTGATGATGCCCTGGATCGCCGCGGAGCGAAGCGTTTCGGCGTCCAGAGTCGCCTTGTCGACGTACTGGTTCTCCAGCAGATCCACGATCTCATCGATGATCGCCGCGCCGACTGAGTCACCGCCGTCGGCACTCGCGACTGCCCCGTCCCCGGGTGCGGCCGTTCCGCTGCCACCGTCGCCGTTGAGGTCCTTGAGGCCCCAGCCGAGCCCGAAGGCGAGCGTAACGATGGCCAGGAGGAGAAAGACGACGACCGCCGTGCGGGCGGCCCGCTCGCCGAGCCCCGGCTGGGGCTGTTCACGCGAGATTTCCATGGGAGTCCTTTGCGCCGCACCGGTCGCGGCCGCACTGAATGGTTTGAGTGTACATGGGGCGTTTCTGCCGCTTCAATTTGGCCAGTTACCCGCCGTTTACCTCGCGCGGTGGGAAGAACCCGCCAAAGCCCATCCCAACACGGCGCCAGGGGCCTCCGGCCACCGTATCCGCCACCAAGACGGCGTCGAGCTGTCCATCAGCGAAAGATGCCGGGATAGAATCAGTCAGCACTCGGCCGGCAAAGGCGAAGCGGCGGCCATCCGGCGACCACGGCCGGTGCGATAGCGCGAACTGGTCGAAGAAGCTCACCATCGTTCGAGAATCCGGCGAGAGTGTTAGCGGTTCCATCGCCCGGAGGAACTGCCCACTCGGGTCATGGAACCGCAACTGGTAGCGGCCATCGCCCGTGTAGGCGGGCACCAGCACCGCCAGCCGGTCGCCAGTGGGCGCCCACCAGTACGCCAGCATTGGGCCGTGTATCAGCCGCTCCGGTTCACCCGGCCGGTCCGGGTCGAGTACATACAGGTCCCGGAACACGCCCGCTTCTGCTCCGGTCGTGACCGCGACGGTCAGTTCGCGGGTTCCCGGGCGAAAGGAGAGAGCGACGCCGCCATCGAACCGGGCTGCCTCGGTGGGTTCGTCTGACGCCTGGCGGTGGCAAAGGAGCGCCGTCCCCTGGGCACTGGCCTCGGCGAACGCTGTCAGCTCGCCGTCGCTGCTGATCGCCGCGGTCCGGAAACCCATGGCGTTGGTGCTGAGCTGCTGTTGCTCGCCAGATTCCTGGTCCACCGACATGAGGTGGTCCCCATAGTGGAGGACCAGCCTGCGGCCGTCGGGAGACCAGCTCGGGAAGATCGGTGTCCCCCCTGTCAGCGTTTCAGCCTCCGGCTCGCCGGGCCGCCACAGCCGGGCTGCCAGTGTCCGCCCGGACGGCATGACATAACATATGGCACGGCCGGTGGGATCCCAGAGCGCGTAGTGGGCCAGGCGTTCCGCGATAAGCGCCGGAGGAGCGCTCATCGAACCGGGGATGGGAATGTCCCCGCCATCTATGCCCTGCAGGTGCAGGGCGGCATGAGCAGTGTCACGCCGCGTTTCGACCCGCGAGACGGCGTACTCGCGCCGGCCCGGGCGCCATGCTGGCCACCACCCCGTACAGACGGCCGAGTCGACCCACTCGTCGCCGCGATCGCTGAGGATGCGCGTCAGGCTGTCGGCGCCGGCGACTGCGAGAAAGTCGGTAGGGTCGGTCATGGCCGCCGGTGGTTATACCACACCGATCAGTCACCCGGCCCTAGGTGGTGGTATCTTCGCACTATAGCAGTTATGCAGCGCAGACCCTCGAAGAGGGGCTTCCCAGTACGGGATTCACCCCCCGGCCACTCAGGGAGAACCCTTATGTCCTCCGCTGTAACCCAACGACCACGGATGTGTCACGGCCTGTGCGTTGTTCTGTCACCACCACCCTCTGAACAATCGGTGCACCAGATCGACAACCATTACAGACCGGTTGCGGTCAGGGTGCTTGTTCGGGGGAGCAGGAAAATGCAGTGGCCGTCTACTCAGTCTGAACCCGGTACCGACACCGGGACGCCCATCCGCCTTTCGCTGGAAGAACAGCAGCAGCTGGTCATGCAGTACGCACCGCTGGTGCGTCGCGTCGCCCGCTCGTTGCCCCTGGAAATCCCCGGGCTCCTGGAGTTCGAGGACGCGGTTGGCTACGGCACCTGCGGTCTCGTCGAGGCCGTTCGCCGCTACGACCCGTCGAAGGGCACGAACTTCCACGCCTACGCCGTTCAGCGCATCCGTGGCTCAATGATCGACGCCTTCCGCCGGATGGACCGGCTGAGCCGGACGATGCGCCAGAAAGCTCGCGATGTGCAGCGCGCCCAGGGAGAGCTTGAGGCAATCCTCGGACGCTCGCCCAACGACCACGAAGCCGCCGCGCACCTCGGCATCAGCGTCGACCAGTACCGCGACGCCAGCTCCCACTCTCGTTGGGTCACCGTCTCACTCGACCGGATGCTTGAGCGCGATGACGACGGCGACTCCTTTCCTGCCGCCGAGATGCCTACCGCCGACGAAGACATCGATTTCACTCGTTCGTTCGAGGAGCGTGAGTTGTACGAAGACCTTGCCCGCTCGGTCCAGACCTTGCCAGACCGCGAGCGCCTCGTGGTGAGTCTTTATTATGTGGAGCACCTGACCATGAAGGACATTGCGGCCGTCCTCCAGGTCTCCGAGACCCGGGTCAGCCAGCTACACGCCCAGGCCGTGAAGCGGTTGCGCCGGGCCCTCCTCCGCGACGCGGCCTGAGCACCCCGCTGGCAACCTGGCAACCACCACCCTGCGAGGCCTGGACGAACCCGTCCGGGCCTCTGGCGTTTGGTTTAGGTGACCGGGGTAGCGTCTCCGACACTTTTCTGTCACTCCGGCCTCCGTGGGACCCTATTAGGGGGCAACTTCCTGCCGAAGATAGTTAATGACAACCGTTCGGCCATCGTGCGTGCCAGAAGCACCCGGGCCGGACATTGGAACACTCTGAGGGCCTCGAACGGATTGGGCCCATTGGAATCATTGGGGGTTGATGCTATGGCGGACCGCTACGACGAGGGCTACCGGAGCCAGGTTGCGTTTGTCACGCACACGCGCGACTACCGGTCGTCCGAGGTGTTGCCAGCACTCGCGCGCCACGGGTTCACCACGACCGAACGCCCGCACGATCGCGAAACCGAGCGCCTGATCGCGCAGTTCGACCCGGACCTTGTTGTCCTGGCCGTCGACCCTCGCCACGACGACGATGTGGCGCTGGTGCGACAGGTCTCGCGGGCCAGCAAGGCGGCCATCCTCGTCCTCGCGCCGGGGCCCCACACCACGGGATTGAGCTTCGCACTCGAGGCTGGCGCTGACGTCTGCCTGCGCGATACGGACGGGCCCGAGATGCTCGCCGCCCAGCTCAATGCCCTGTCCCGGCGAAAGACCACGCCCGCGCAGGAAACCCAGGACGACGGACCGAGCACGATCACCGTACGGGACCTCGTCCTCGACTTCGACCGCTGCCAGGCCGTCCGCGAAGACGAGACGATCCCGCTGACCCCCACCGAGTTCAAGATCCTGGCCTTCCTCGCGAAGAACGCCGGCAAGGTCGTCAGCCCCGTCGAAATCCTCCGCGCCGTCCAGGACTACACCTATTCGGAGCGCGAGGCTCAGGAAATCGTGAAGGTCTACATCCGCCGCATCCGCCGCAAGGTTGAAGTTGATCCGGGCGAGCCTTCCTACATCGTTAACGTCCGCGGCTTTGGATACATGCTCGAGCGGCGCGGCAACCGCCGCGATTCCGCCCGCGTCAGCGAAGCTGCCTGATTCAAGCCCCCGTCGGAATGCATGAGAGCCCGGCCAATTGGCCGGGCTCTCTCCTTGTTGGTCGAAGGGGCGGGCACCGGCCTACGCCACCGTGACCCCGCTGCAGCGATACACATCCTGGATGGCGTTCAGGAGCTGGATACCCTCGGCCATAGGCCGCTGGAAGGCCTTCCTCCCACTGATGAGTCCCATGCCCCCGGCGCGCTTGTTGACGACCGCGGTCTTCACGGCCTCCGACAGGTCGCTCTCCCCACTGCTTGCGCCGCCCGAATTAATGAGACCGATCCGGCCCATGTAACCGTTCGCGACCTGGTACCGGGTCAGGTCGATCGGGTGGTCGGTCGTCAGCTTCGTGTACATGCGTTCGTCGCTCTTGCCATAGGTCACGCCGTTGGCATTGAGCGCCTTGAAGCCGCCGTTCTGCTCGGGGAGCTTCTGCTTCACGATGTCGGCCTGGATGGTCACACCCAGGTGGTTCGCCTGCCCGGTCAGGTCGGCCGAGGTCTCGTGGTTCAGGCCGTCGACCTTGAAACCGGGGTTGCGCAGATAGCACCACAGCACGGTCGCCATGCCGAGCTCGTGGGCGTAGGCAAACGCCTCGGCCACAGCCACGATCTGGCGCGAACTCTCATCCGATCCGAAATAAATCGTCGCCCCGACCGCGGCTGCCCCGGTGTTCCAGGCCTCTTTCACCGTCCCGAACATGATCTGGTCGAACTTGTTGGGATAGGTCAGCAGCTCGTTATGGTTGATCTTCACGATGAACGGCAGCCGGTGCGCGTACTTGCGCGCTACCGAGCCCAGCACACCGTAGGTCGATGCCACCGCGTTGCAGCCGCCCTCAATCGCAAGCTGGACGATGTTCTCCGGGTCGAAGTACGCCGGGTTCTTGGCGAACGAGGCACCGCCGGAGTGCTCGATACCCTGGTCTACCGGCAGAATCGAGACGTAGCCAGTGCCACCCAGCCGGCCGTGGTCGAAAATCGACTGCAGGTTCCGGAGAACCTGGGGCGACCGGTCGGATGCTGCCGTCACGCGCGTCACGAAGTCCGGCCCCGGAAGGTGGAGCGATTCCTTCGGGATCGTCTGGCACTGGTGCTGGAGCAGGTACTCGGCGTCGGACCCCAGGAGCCCGGCGATGTGGTCCAGTGTGAGTTCTTGAATGGGCCGGTCGGCGACTACCATCAGACGTCCTCGTTCCAAGTCTGGAGCGCGGCACTTGGGCGGCGTTCCGCGGCGCCATGATACGCCCTCTGCCCGGATCGCCGCCCGCCCCCGCCCGGCAGCGCCCCGCACTAATCTTTACCTTCGCTGTGGCCGCTGCCGGATAGGGTGGATGTACCATTTCCTTACGGAGCTCAATATGCGCGTTCTCGTCGTCGAGGACGAAGAGTCCATCGCCACAGCCATCGAACGGGGCCTCATCAAGCAAGGCTACGCTGTCGATGTCGCCCGTGACGGCGCCGAGGCCCTCGACAAGGCGACCGTCAACAACTACGACGTCATCTGCCTGGACTTGAATCTGCCACGCATCGACGGTCTCGAAGTGTGCCGCCGGCTGCGCGAGGACCGCTTCGGCGGAGGCATTATTATGTTGACTGCCCGCAGCTCCATTAAGGAGCGCATCGAAGGCCTCGATTACGGCGCCGACGACTACCTCGTCAAGCCGTTCGCCTTCAGCGAACTCGCCGCGCGCATCCGTGCCATCGCCCGCAGGGACGGCGGCCTGCGCGAGCCCGTGATCAACACACGCGGCCTCGAACTCGACCCGAACACCAATCGGGCAAAACGAGACGGCAAGGATATCCACCTGACGCCCAAGGAGTTCGCCCTGGTCTACTACCTGGCGCGAAACGAAGGCCGGGCCGTGCCCCAGGAAGAGCTCCTGGAACACATTTGGGACGAGCACGCCAACCCCTTCACCCAGACCGTGAAGGTGCACATGAACAACCTTCGAAGGAAACTCAACGAGGGCTTCGAAGAGCAACTCATCGAAACCATTCGCGGAAAGGGCTACGTCCTCTAGCGTGCAGCTACCGGCATTCACCCGGAGCATCCGCTTCCGGCTCACCGTCTGGTATTCCAGCCTCCTGCTCGTGTTCGGCGTGGCATTCGTGCTCGCCCTGAACATCGCGGTGCGGCTCGACCAGCCAGGAACCATCTACGAGGGCGTCCAGTACAACGACATCGAGTGGCAGCCGGTCCGCACCGGGCCCGGGCAAGCCATCACCGGCTTTGTCCCGCGCCTCCGCGAGAACGTCACCCTTCGCGAGGCCGAGGACCAGATCTACTCGGAGAACATCGACCGCCTTCGTTACCTCTCACTCCTCAGCGTGGTCGGACTGGCACTCGCCTCCGGTGTCGGTGGTTATGTCTTGTCCGGGATGATGCTCCGGCCCGTGCGAGACATCACCCAGGCCGCCTCCGAAATCAGCGCGACCAACCTCAGCCGCCGGATCAACTACGAAGGCCCCCAGGACGAACTCTGGGACCTTGCCCAGACTTTCGACTCGATGATCGGCCGCCTCGAACACTCCTTCGAACGCCAGCGCCAGTTCGTCCAGGACGCATCCCACGAACTGCGCACGCCCCTCGCCGCGATCCGCACCAACATCGAAGTCACCGAGATGGACGCCGAGGCCACCCCGGACGAGTACCGCGACCTGCTGGCCACCATCAAGACCCAGACCGAACGCCTCACGCGACTCAGCGAGGACCTTCTGCTGCTGACCAATGACGATGGCGCCAGTGTGGAGAAGGAAGCGGTGAACCTGGGTGACCTTGCGATGGAAGTCCTGAGCCAGCTCGGACCGCTCGCGTCCGCGCGCCACGTCTCACTCGTCCCGGCAGTCACCGAGCCGGTCGAGGTCGAAACCAGCCCGGATTTGATCTATCGCTGTGTGCTGAACCTGGTGGACAACGCCATCAAATACTCCGGTGAGGGCAGCACAGTCACGCTCTCGGTCCGTTCCAGCCCGGGCGGCGGAATCGTCCAGGTGGCCGACAACGGCGTGGGCATCGAGCTTCAGGACATCGGGCGCATCTTCGACCGCTTCTACCGGACGGATAAGGGCCGGAGCCGCCGTGAAGGGGGCACCGGGCTCGGGTTATCCATCGTGAAAGAGCTCGTCGAATCGCTCGGTGGCACGGTCGGCGCCGAGTCCGCTCCCGGCAAGGGTACGAGGTTTACGATCTCGCTCCCGGTCGCGGCTCCCGCAGCCCCCGCTCGCGTTCGCACGGGTGTTCATCCTGACTCTTCGTTGACCTTCGAACCGCGCCAGTCTTGACCCACATCGGGGGCGCTCGTACGTTCCGTTCTGGTGACCCTCATCGAGGTAAGCCACCGTACGGCAGTCCAGCGCGGCTCGTGGCCTACTGGTTGCTGCCAGGAGGGAACCCGGCTTGACCCAGATTCTCGATCGCGTCGAGGGTCCTCGCGACCTCCGCAGCCTCACCTATGAGCAGCTCGACGAACTTGCCACCGAGGTCCGGCAGTTTCTCGTTGAGACGGTCGATTGCATTGGCGGCGGCGGCCACCTCGCTTCCAACCTGGGCGTCGTGGAACTCTCCATCGCCCTCCATCGGCTTTTCGACTCCCCGAAAGACAAGATCATTTGGGACGTCAGCCATCAGGTGTACGTCCATAAGATCCTGACCGGCCGCAAGGAGCGGATGAACACCATCCGCCAATTCGGTGGGCTCTCCGGTTTCGCCGACCGGAACGAGAGCGAACACGACGCCTTCGGCGCTGGACATGCGGGCACGTCCATCTCCGCGGCCGTTGGCATCGCCGCCGCCCGCGACCTGCTCGGCGATGATTTCTACGCCATTGCCATCATCGGCGACGGCGCCATGACTGCCGGGATGGCGCTTGAAGCCATGAACCATGCCGGCCACCTCGGCACCCAGCGCCTCCTCGTGGTCCTCAACGACAACGCGATGTCCATCTCGCCGAACGTCGGCGCGCTCTCCCGCAACGTGAACAAGCTCCGGGTGGATCCGCTCTACCGGAATGCCAAGCGCCAGATTGGTGAGTTTGCCGAACACGTCCCGCTCGGACGGCAGATGTGGCAAGGCGCCAAGCGCGTCAAGACCAGCTTCCGCGACCTCCTCGTCCCCGCAAGGTTCTGGGAGCAATTCGGTTTCGAGTACTACGGGCCCGTCGACGGCCACAACATCCAGGAACTCGAAATCACTCTCGCCTCTATCAAGAAGGTCGAAGGCAAGCCAGTCCTGCTCCACATCCTCACCGAGAAGGGCCATGGAATCCCCGAGGCCGAGGCCGACCCGATCAAGAGTCATAGCGGCACCTACTGGCTGAAGAAGCCGGTGAGCGCCGACGCGCCGCCCGCCCGGCCGACGTACAGCCAGGTGTTCGCCCAGGCCACGCAGGAACTCATTGAGTCCGACCCGCGCGTGGTCGCTGTCACCGCTGCCATGCTCGAAGGTACCGGCCTCGCTCCGGTCCATGCGAAGCACCCCGATCGCGTCTTCGACGTCGGCATCGCCGAGCAGCACGCCGTGACCTTCGCGGCTGGGCTCGCAACCCAGGGCATCCGGCCCATCGCCGCGATCTATTCGACCTTCCTCCAGCGCGGCTTTGACTCCGTCGTGCACGATGTCGTCGTCCAGGACCTCCCGGTCGTCTTCGCGCTCGATCGGGCCGGGTTCGTCGGTGATGACGGCAAGACGCACCAGGGCTTTATCGACATCAGCTTCCTCCGCTGCCTCCCGAACATGGTGGTGAGCGCGCCGAAAGACGAAACCGAGCTTCGTGATCTCCTCTTCACTGGCATCCACCACGATGGGCCGTTCTCCGTCCGGTTTCCCCGCGGTTCCGGCCCGGGCGCCCCGACGGACCTGCCCATGAAGCAACTGCCCATCGGAAAGGGCGAGGTGCTCCGCGAAGGCCGGGACGTGACGCTCGTCGGCTTTGGCGTGTCGGTGAACGAGTGCCTGCGAGCGGCCGACATCCTCGCCGGGGCGGGAATCGACGCTGCCGTCATCAATGCGCGTTATGCAAAGCCACTCGATGCTGAGCTCCTCATCCGCTATGCCCGCTCCACCGGCGGCCTTGTGACCGTCGAGGAAAACGTCCGGGCTGGCGGCTTTGGCGATGCCGTCCTCGAGGCTCTTGCCGATGCGTGCCTGGCCGACCGCTGCCTGGCCAACCTGACCATGCCGGATGCCATCGTCGATCACGGCCCACAGACCATGTTCCGCCAGATCTACCAGGTCGATGCCGCCGGCATCGCGGCCAGGGTTCGCGAACTGCTCCCCGCCCACCGCGCGGCTCCCGCAGACGCCAGCGCGGCGACCGTGGCGCCCTGAGGTGGCCGCGCTCCCCGGGTCGCTCGCGTCGCACCTCATCCCCCTTGAAGCGGCGCTCCGGGCCGCGGTTGGCACCGATCATTCGCAGCTTGCAGCCGCCTGTCGTTATGTAATGGGCTGGGAGGACCAGTCCGGCCGGGCGGCTAACGCTGGCGGCAAGCGGATCCGCCCCGCCCTTTGCCTCTACGCCGGCGGGCTCTTCGGCAACGCGGAAGTCGCAATGCCCGGCGCGGTCGCGGTCGAGCTGGTCCACAACTTCTCGCTCATCCACGACGAGGTCCAGGACCACGACGCCGAGCGCCACGGCCGCCCGACACTCTGGGCCCTCCTCGGCACCGCACAGGCGATCAACGCGGGCGACTTCCTATACTCCAGAGCAACCTCGGCGCTCCTGGAGGGCACTGCCTCTCCGGAGCGGCGCCTGGCCGCCCTCCAGCTGCTGACGGAGGCCGTCGGCCGAATGATCGGCGGCCAGTGGGCCGACCTCTCGTTCGAGTCGCGAGACGACGTGACGACGGACGAGTACCTGGCGATGATCAGCGGGAAGACGGGTGCTCTCCTGGGCTCCCCCCTTGCAATCGGGGCCACGCTGGCCGGGGCACCGCCCGCCACCGCAGAGGCGTTAGGGCGGTGGGGCGAATCCATCGGCCTCGCATTCCAGATTCACGACGACTACCTCGGTACCTGGGGCGACCCTAACGTCACCGGCAAGTCCAATACCAACGATGTCGCCCGCAAGAAGAAGACTCTGCCGGTCCTCCACGCGCTCCTGGGCCCCGGTGGGAAGACCATCCGCGAAATCTACGCGCGCCCGGAGCTGACCGAAGCGGACGTCTCGGCAGTCACCGCAGCCCTCCGCGAATCTGGCGCCGAGGAGTTCACGAGGGAAGCCGCCGAGCGCCAGGCGGCCGCGGCGGCGGCCATCCTCGAAACCATGGACCTGGCGCGCGCGCAGAAGGATGACCTGAGCGCCATCGGCACGTACTTGATCGAACGCGACGCTTGAGATTGCCTGTTTCCGGGCACTCGCCTAGCGTCAGCGTGTGTTCGAAAACGTCTCGCGCGACATCGACCTCGGCGTGAACTGGCACAGCGTGCCTCGCGTCCGGGCGCTTCTCGGGCTCCGCGCCGAACGCGTCGCATCCATCCTGCTTTCGGCCGAACTCCAGGTCGTCCTGGTCTACCGCTTCCAGGCATGGACGCGCCAGAAACGGATACCCCTCGTCCCGAACCTCTGCCGGCGCGTGACGATGCTCCTCGCCGGGGTCTCAATCGGCGACTCCGTCACCATCGGGCCGGGGCTCCTCGTGAATCATGGCCAGGTGATCATCGATGGCACCACCACCATCGGGCCGCAGTGCAACGTCGCGCCGTTCGTCACCATCGGCCTGGACACCGGCGGCCCCGGGCCTTCCCTTGCGGGCCCCACCATCGGTCGCAACGTGTTCATCGGGACGGGGGCAAAGCTCCTGGGGCCGATCGCCGTCGGTGATAACTCCCGGATCGGCGCGAACGCCGTCGTGCTCGGCGATGTGCCGCCCAACAGCACCGCCGTCGGCGTCCCGGCCCGAATCATCCCGCATGAGTTCCCACTCGGACCCGCGCGGAAGCCGGCGGGCCCGGCCACCGGTTAGTTCCCGGGCAGCAGCGTCTCACCCATCAGGTATTCATCGATGCCCCGTGCCGCGGCACGGCCCTCGGCGATCGCCCAGACAATGAGCGACTGGCCGCGCGTCATGTCGCCGGCCGTGAATACGCCGGAGACAGAA
>CAUJEQ010000019.1 GCA_963169135.1 Chloroflexota bacterium | reverse complement strand
ATTTCCGATCTCACCTCCGACCAGGTGCTTCTCAAGCAGGAGGCGCACCGGTTCGCGGTTGAAGTGCTGCGGCCGACAGGGGCCGCACTGGATGACCTGCCGCCCGACCAGGTAATTGCCTCGGGCTCGCCGCTCTGGGATGCGTTCAAGAAGGCCTACCGGGCAGGGCACCACCTGCGCGGTTTTCCGCCGGAACTGGGTGGCGCGAGTCTCGGTCCACTGGAGTCTCACCTGGTGGGCGAGGAGTTCGGCTGGGGCAACTCAGGCCTCTCGATCAGCCTTGGGGTGGCCTCGATGCCGTTCCGGTTCGCCGCGATGAGCGGCCACCCGGACCTGATGCGCGAGCTGGTGATGCCCTTCGTCGAAGACACCGAGGGCCGCTACATCGGGTGCTGGGGCGCGACCGAGCCCAATCACGGGTCGGACCTGATCATGGGTGGCGATAGCCCCGACAATCACCTCGATTGTTCGGCCTTCCGCGACGGTGACGAGTGGGTGATCCGGGGACAGAAGTCCTCATGGGTTTCCAACGGCACAATCGCCACGCACACACTCGCCTTCCTCAATGTGAAGCCGGAGCTCGGCATGCAGGGGATCGGCGTAGCCGTGGTGCCGCTCAACCTGCCGGGCGTGAGCAAGGGGCCGCCGACGAACAAGCTGGGCCAGCGGCCGCTCAACCAGGGTGAGATTTTCTTCGACGACGTGCGCATCCCCGCGCACTACATGCTGGCCGAACCTCCTTTCACGGCCGGCGGGCTCGACAACACGCTGGCCGGGGCCAATGCGGGCATGTCTTCAACCTTCAGCGGAGTCGCGCGGGCCGCGTTCGAGGAAGCACTGACCTACACCCAGGCGCGCATCCAGGGAGGCGTGCCGATTTCCAGTCACCAGCTTGTTCAGAAGCGGCTGTTCGACATGTTCATGCGGGTGAACGCGTCGCGGGCGCTATCGCGGAAGGCCAACCAGCGCCTCCAAAGCGGGCTGCCGACGGTCCACTACTCCATGGCTGCCAAGGTCTTCGCGACACGGACGGCGTTCGATGTCGCTAGTGACGCAAGCGAGCTGTGCGGGGCCATGGGGATGGTGAAGGGGGTGCTGGTCGAGGCGCTGATGCGTGACGCCCGTGCGGCGCTCATCGAGGACGGTTCGAACGACACGCTGTCAATCGCCGGCGCTCAACACCTGCTCGGCTGACCAGGATCGCGAAGGGAGAGGAAGTATGGAACTCAAAGAAGTCATCGGCCGCCGGCGGAGCATCCGCTTCTTTCTGCCGCACCGGCCGGTTGAGCGCGAGAAGATCCAGAAGATGCTCGAAGGCGCGCGGCATGCCTCGTGCGTGGGCAACGTCATGAACGTCCGCAGCATCGTCATCTGGCGGGAGACCGCATCCGAAGCCCTGATGAAGGCGCTCACGCCGCCTCTCGGATACCAGCAGATGCAGACGGCCCCGGTGTTCATCTTCTGGTACAACGAACGCGCCGCGTATCAGATCGACAAGTGGATCAGCGACCTTCATGGACTTGTGCGGGCGCGGCGCCTGGGCATGGACGTGGAGGGGACGATCGAGGAAATCGAGAAGCGGCTCCGGCCAACATTCAGCGCCAGCTGGGAGATGGCCTCGGTGTCGCCCCTGGCGTTCATGGACGTTGGCCAGGCGATCGCGCAGGCCACCCTGGTCGCCTATGATGAGGGGCTGACGACCTGCCTGATGAGCAGCCCTCGCATCGACCGCCTCGGCAAACTGCTCAAGCTGCCCGAGACGGCGGTGCCGGTCGCCGTCCAGGCAGTCGGCTATCCGGCCGAGTCGTGGGAGGCCGGCGGGCAGACGCCAAAGCCGCCGCTCGGTGAGATCTCGTTCGAAAACGAGTGTGGGAACCCGTTCGTCCCGGATCCGGCGGTCGACGAGGAACTGAGGCGAGCCAGGCTCATACAGGAACAGGCGCCTCTTCCGTGGCGGGACGCTGAGATCAGCTACCTGATGAACGCGCTCGGACTGGAGAACAAGGTCTTGGCGACGGCATTCGAGGGCGCTCCGCCCCAGGCCGACGCACCGTCGGGAGATGCCGGCGGCGCACACTGACACAGCCCGCCCCGGCCGTGGCGCCACAGCCAGGCGAACACCTGATGACGCGATAGACGTTCGGCGTCAGGAGATGGGCGCGGCGCGCTCGGCGTCCCAGGTGTTCGCGGTTACGCCCTGCTGCTTCAGCAGGCTCTTCTGCACGCGGTGCGTGCCCGTCTTGGGCAGTTCGTCCCGGAACTCGATATAGCGCGGCACCATGAACTTGGCCATGCGCTTCCTGCAGTGCTCGACGAGTTCCTCCGGGGTGACGGCATGGCCCTCCTTGAGGACGACAACGACCATGACGTCGTCCTCACCGAGTTCCGAGGGGACGCCAAAGGCTCCCGATTCGAGGACCGCCGGGTGGGCGTTGATCTCCCGCTCGACCTCCCAGGAGGAGATGTTCTCGCCGCGCCGTCGCATCGAATCGGTTTTGCGGTCGGCAAAGAAGAGGTTTCCGTCTTCGTCTGCATAGACGAGGTCGCCCGTGTGGAGCCAGCCGTCGCGGATCTTCTCGGTGCTTGCCTCGGTGTTCTTGTAGTACTCGACGCGGCGGAGTTCGGGGTTGTCTATCTGAAAGAGAAGTTCCCCGGGCACTCCAGCAGGTACGTCGTTGCCGTTGTCGTCGACGATTCGGATCGGAGTGGCGGGCTTGCCGATCGAGCCCTTCGGAGATGTCCCCGGGTTGGTGATCCCGAACCCCGCGCCATCGACCGCGCCGTAAGCTTCGACGAGCCGGACGCCGAACCGCTGTTCGAACGCCTCCCACACCGAGGCCGGACAGGCGGCGCTCAGGACGATGCCGACCCGGTTGTTGCGATCGTTGTCGCGCTCTGGTTGCTTCATCAGGATGGGGATCATTGCGCCGAGGGCATTGAAGGTCGTGGCGTTGTAGCGGCGCACCTCGTCCCAGAACCGGCTGGCCGAGAACCGGCGCGAGAGAGCGAGCGTCAGGCCTCCTACGAGCGCGCGCTGGGCCGAAAGAAAGAGCGCGTTCGCATGGAACAGCGGCAAGCAGGTGTAGAGCACTTCATTGCTTTCGTAGAATCCGCCGCCGAGGCCCGCAGCCGCTGGGGCAACCGGCCGGTATCGCTGAACGACCCCTTTCGGCGCGCCGGTTGTGCCGGAGGTGTACATGAGTCCCGAGATTGAGCCTTGCTGAATTGGCCGGCCGGGGTCTTCGGGTGAGGCGTCCATGACCTCTGAAAGCTTGATCCACCCGTCCGGGGGCTGATAGCCAGGCTCCGTCCCGGTGGTGTCGATGCCGATGTGCTTGAGCTTCGAAAGGGATCCCCGGACTTCCTCAATGGCCTCCACGAAGTCCGGGTGGCAGATGAGGATCGTCGAGTCGGAGTGGTCGAGGACATGGCGGAGGCCCTGGCCGCGGAGGGCAACGTTGACGGGCACGGCATAGGCTCCGAGCTTCTGTGTGGCAAAGAATACGAAGAGCCATTCGGGCGCGTTGGGCATCATGATCGAGACACCGGTGCCGGTGCCGGCTCCCAGGTTTGCGAGCCCATTCGCGGCCCGGTTCACCTGGCGGTTCAACTCGGCGAAGCTGATGACTCGTTCTTCGAACAGGATGTAGGGCTTATCACCCAGTTCCCGGGCCTGTTGTTCCATGACTGCCGCAAGGGTGGTGGGAGGAGGGGTGGAGTCGGCCATATGGGTCTCCTGGGTGCCGCAGTTGGTCACATCTTACTCCGCGCCCGGCAACGCTCGGGACCGTCCAGGGTTTCTGGACGGAGGCAGTGCAAAACCGTGGCAGGGCGCAACATCGAAAGTCCGTTGGCGCCGGACGCCGGTGTGGCCAAAGCGGCC
>CAUJEQ010000018.1 GCA_963169135.1 Chloroflexota bacterium | reverse complement strand
GGTGCCACCGGTCTGCGAACTCGGCAGGCGGCTGGGGCTCGGACCACTGCCAGTGACGGTAGAGGAGGCGCGCGCCGCACTCGCCGGGAGGCGCCTGCCTGTCCGGGCGAAGGAGACCCTGGCGCCCGGCGATGAGCTCATCCGCGTGGACGGGCTGACCGTTGCGTACGGCGAACAGGTTGCCCTGCGCGATGTCTCGCTGTCGCTGCGGGAGGGCGAAGTGGTCGCCCTGGTCGGCCCGAACGGGAGCGGCAAGACGACGCTGTTCCGGGCGCTGGCTGGCCTCACACGACCAGTCTCGGGCGAGGTGCGGTTCGCCGGGAAGCCAGCCCCGGGACCGGTGCGCGAGCGGACCGCGTTCGCCGGGCTGGTGCCGCAGGACCCGGCGCTGGCGCTCTACCAGGAGTCGGTGCGCGACGAGCTCCGCGACACGCTGCGGCACCGCGGGATGCCCCGTGCCGGTATCGAGCCCGCCCTCGTCCGCTGGGGCATCGCACACTTCGCCCAACGAAACCCGCGAGATATCTCGGTCGGGCAGCAGCAGCGGGTGGCACTCGCGGCAATGCTGGCGCACGATCCGCGCGTGTGGCTGCTCGATGAGCCGACGCGTGGTGCGGACGGCGCCGCGAAAGCGTGGCTGGCGGACCGGTTGCGGGAGCACGCCGCGAGCGGCGGGGCGGCCATTGTCGCCACCCACGACCTGGAGTCGGCGGCCCGCTACGCAACGCGTGTCGTGGCGCTGGACCGGGGAATGGTGCTGTTCGACCTCCCGGTACGGTCCGCGCTCGGACACGATGGCCCGTTCCCGACGCAGGTGGCCCAACTGGTCCCGGGCGCAATCACGGCAGACGAGGTGGTGGCATGAGAAACGCGATGAGGCAGTCGATGGTGGTTTTTGCGGGCGGCCTCGCGGCCCTGGCGGCCGGCATCGGCGCCGTTGCGGCCGATGGCGAAGTCGGGCTGGTAGTCCAGGAGGACGGTGAGGCGACCACCTACTGCATCGCCTACACCGGCGACGGCATCACCGGGGAGGATCTGCTGGAGCGAGCCGGACTCACGGTCGGGCAGTTCGGCGGCAGCGCCCGGACCGTCTGCTCCATCGGGGACACCGGTTGCGACGATGCCAGTTCATTCGCCTCGTGCTTCTGCCAGTGCCAGGGCGGGAGCTGCGTGTACTGGGCGTTCTTCACCCGCGAACACGGGAAGGACTGGGTGTACTCGTCGCTGGCGTTCAACCTGTTGAAGGCGGAGGACGGCGACGTTCACGGCTGGAAGTGGGGCGCCGGCGGCCCGAGCAGCGCGCCTGCGCCTGTGGACATCACCTTCGAGCAGGTGTGCGGGCACGCTCCGAGAGGCGGTGCGGTGGCGGCGGTGGTCGCCACGCCGACACCTGCCCCCGCGCAACAGCAGGTCCAACAAGCCACGCAAACGGCCTCCAACGCGTCGACAGCCACCGCGACATCGACGCCCGCGGTAGCCGCCACGCGCACCGTCGTTCTGCCAGCTACTCCAGGAACAACGGCCACCGCGACGGTTGCGGTCACCATCGGCCAGACGCCCGAGGCAGACGCGGACGGCGAGGACGACGCCGATGCCAACCGGGACGGGACCGTGGCGCTCATCGGGTTCGGCGTGATCGCCGGACTGATGCTTCTCGCCATAGGTGTGGCGGCGGTGAGGGGGAGGCGCGATGACGACTAGCGCGTTGCCGCTGCGCCAGCGCGCGGTCGTCCTGCGCCGGTTCGAACCGGGGACGCTGGTGTTCGTGGCGCTCAATCTGCTGGGGCTGTTCGCCTACCTGAACCCGTTCTTCGCGCCGGGCGCGACCCATGCCGACTCGGGCTGGTTCGCGCACAACACCGATGCGCCGGTGGTATTCGCGGGGGTGGCGGCACTCTGCCTGGTGCTCGTGGTGGCCGACCTGACCGGTGGCGGGCTGAACAGCAAGTCGCTGGCGGCGCTGGGGGTGATGGCGGCGCTGGCGGCGGTGCTGCGGACGATCACGCTGCCGGCGGGGGCGAATCTCTACTTCTTCCTGGTGATCCTCGGCGGGTATGCCTTCGGGTACCGGATGGGGTTCCTGCTGGGGGCGCTCTCGTTCTTCCTGAGCGCGGTCATCACCGGGGGCATCGGGCCGTGGCTGCCGTTCCAAATGTTTGCTTCCGCGTGGATGGGCGCGAGCGCGGGGCTGCTGCGGCCGGCGGTGGGGCGGGCAGGCATCGGCGGGCGAGGCGAGCTGGCCGTGGTGGTGGTATTCGGGATGGCGTGGGGGCTGCTGTTCGGCGCGATCACGAACCTCTGGGCGTGGCCGTTCCTGGCGGCAGGACCGGATATCGCCTTCGAACCGGGTGCGGGGCCGGCCGAGACGCTCCGGCGGTACTGGAACTACTACCTGCTAACGAGCCTGGGGTGGGATCTGCTGCGGAGCGTGTGCAACGCGGTAGCGCTGGTGATGCTGGGTGGGCCGTTGTTGCGGGCGCTGCTGCGGTTCCGACAGCGGTTCACGTTCGAGCTGGGGTAGGGCCCCAACCGGGACCTGAGCCCCCATTTTCGATTCACGATTTGCGATTTGCGATTCGGGCGCGCGTGGGCCGAGCCGCCGTAGCGTTATGCGACGTGGGTGAGCTACCGCGTGCCTTGGGGTGGGAGTCGAGTGCCGCTTCCTGCCGGGCGCGGTTCGGAGTTGGCCCGGGCGTCAGGCCCCAGAAGAGTGGCCCGATGCGTCCTGCCGAGTGTTAACGCACGCGTGCGACACTCACGACGAATGACGCACATCCCCTCCGTGAGGAGTTGCTCGCGCTCTACGAACGGCTGGCCGTTGCGGCGAAGCTGCCCCATGGCGGGTTGCCCGCGGGGCAGGCGGTGAGCCTTTCGAACCTGATCGCCTATCGCGAGCTACGGCGGCACGACATCGCGTCGCTGCAAATGGCGCTGGCCGATGCGGGCCTGTCGTCGCTGGGGCGGCCCGGTCCTGCGCCAGCCGCTACGCCGCGGGGGCGTCTTCCAGGTCGTGCTCGGCGTCCGAGTAGCCGCCTCTCGGAGCGAACCAGAGGTAGGTGAAGCCGACGATCCCGGCGACGGTCGAGGCGGCGAGGATGCCCACCTTGCCTTCGTCGACCAGGACCGGGTCGGTGAAGGCGAGGCCGGTGACGAAGAGCGAGACGGTAAAGCCGATGCCGGCGAGGAGGCCGACGCCGACCATGTGGTGGAGGTTCACGCCGCGGGGGAACTGGGCGAGCCCGACCCGCACGGCGAGCCAGGCGGCGAGGAGCACGCCGATGGGCTTGCCGAGCACGAGGCCCATGGCTACGCCAAGCGTCACGGGGCTGCTGACAGCATTGCTGACCATGTCGCCGGAGAGCGCGACGCCTGCGTTGGCGAGGGCGAAGATCGGCACGATGACGTAGCTGGACCACGGCGCCAGCTTGTGCTCGAGCCGGTCGAGTGGCGACTCCGTACCCTGGGTGAGCGTTTCGAGCTGGGAGAGGGCTTGCTCGGCGCGCTCGTGGTCGCCGGATTCGCGGGCCTCGCGGTAACGCTGGAGCAGCCCGGGCGCGGACTCCTCGAACTCGCCCTCCTCGAAGTAGGGCTTCGAGGGAGTCAGCATCGCCAGCACTACGCCGGCGACGGTGGCGTGGATGCCGGATTTGAGGACGGCGGCCCAGAAGCAGATGCCAAGGGCGATGTAGATCTCGGTCGAACGGATACCGGCGCGGTTCACGGCGATGATCGCGGCGAGCAGTCCTATCGCCCACAACACGGGTTCGATCGCGATCTGGTCGGTGTAAAAGACGGCGATGACGACGATGGCGCCGAGGTCGTCGGCGACGGCCAGGGCGAGGAGGAAGACCTGGAGGGGGACCGGGACGCGCTTGCCCACGACCGAGAGTACGCCGACGGCGAAGGCGATATCGGTGGCCATGGGGATGCCCCACCCCTTGGCGCCATCGCCGCCGAAGTTCCAGAGCGTGTAGATCAGGGCCGGCACGACCATGCCGCCAAAGGCCGCGGCGACGGGAAGGGAGGCCTTGCGGGGGGAGGCGAGCTCGCCGTGGACCAGCTCGCGCTTGATCTCCATGCCGACGACGAAGAAGAAGATGGCCATCAGGCCGTCGTTCACGGCGTGGCCGAGGCTGTGTTCGATGCTAAAGAGGTGGAGGTCGACGGCGAGTTCGGTGTGCCAGAACTCGAAGTACTGGTCCTGCCAGGGGGAGTTGGCCCAGATGAGAGCGACGATGGCGCCCGCGAGGAGGACGATGCCGCCGGACGCTTCTACGGAGGCGAAAGCCTGGATAGGGCGGATGAAGCGCTCGGCGACGAACTGGCGGCCGCCGCCATCGACTGGATTGCGAAGAAATTCACCCACGACTGCTCACACTACGGCCTGCGCGCACTAGGGCAAATGGCCCCGTCAGCGCCGCGATTCGACCCAGCGCGCGAGGGTCACCTGGGCTTCCCGCACGCGTTCGGCCGAGGCGGCAACCGTGCCGGCCGCGGGGCCGGTCAGCCCCGGCGCAATCGATTCGAGCGCGTCGGCGGTGGCGTGCAGGGCTCCCGCGATGGCGGCCAGCGGCGCGAGCGCGGCCGGGTCGGCGGCCGGGCTCCGGGGCGTAGGCCCGGGAGCTGGGGAGGCGAGCGCCAGGGCGGGGGCGAGGGTGCGCTGCTCGCCCGCGCGGCGCTGGCTGACGCGGGACCTGCCGAGGACCAGCAGCCCACTGCTGAGCACGGCGAATCCGGCCAGTGCGAGGGGTGTATTGACCCCGGAGGCTCGTGCATCGCTGCCCTGAGTTGCTCCAGCGCTGGCGGCGTGCGCGTCCGGCGCCAGCGAGGCGCCCAACAGGAGCGCAGCGGCGAAAGCGGAGAAAGCAACAGCGCGCGACACCCGGGGGCACTCGGGCGAACAGCATGCGTACATAATGGTTGGCTTGTGTGAAGTGGACAAACGCGGCTCGCGAGCACCGGTGGCGGGCCGTGCCCGGAGGGGGTACAACGGCTCCTGAGAGCGAGTTCCATCGCGGGGGCATGGCAATGGATATCGGATTGATGGTCGAGGGACAGAACGGGCTCACGTGGGAGCGCTGGATCCACATCCTGAAGCTGGCCGAACGCCTCGGATTCCCGACGGTATTCCGTTCCGACCACTACTTCATCGGGCCGCAACAGGATTCCCTGGAGGCATACCTGTCGTTCGCGGTGGCGGCAAGGGAGACCTCGACGATCCGCTTTGGGCCGCTGGTCTCGCCAGTCACGTTCCGCTCGCCGGTGGACGTGGGGCGGATGGCCGCGCAGATCGACCAGTTGAGCGCGGGCCGGTTCGTCATGGGCATGGGGGCGGGCTGGAACGAGGCAGAGCACAGGGCCTATGGCATCCCCTTCCCGCCGGTGAAGGAGCGGTTCGACCGGCTCGAAGAGGCGATCCAGGTGGTGCAGGCGCTCTGGGCCCCCGGCCCGGCGACGTTCGAGGGCAGGCACTACCGGCTTGATGGCGCGGACTGTCAACCGAAACCGACGGCGGGACGGCCACCCATCCTCATCGGCGGCAGCGGTGAAAAGCGGACGCTCAAGCTGGTGGCGCGCTACGCGAACGAGTGGAACGCGGTGAACGTCGCGCCCGACGGGTACGCCGGAAAGGTGCAGGTACTCGAACGGCACTGCGAGGCGGAAGGCCGCGACCCGGCGACCATCCGGCGCTCGATGATGACCTTCGCGGTCATCGGCCCGGATCAGCGCTCACTCGACAGTGCGACGGAGCGGATGATGCGGATGTGGGGCGCGCCCGCGGGCACGAAGCCCGCCGATTACCGCCAGGTGCTGCGTGGGCGGGGGATGATGGTCGGCGGCCAGGACGAGGTGCTGCAAGTGCTCGGGAAGTATGCGGAACTGGGCCTGCAGGAGGTGCAATTCCAGCACTTCAGCTTCGATGACGACACGGTGCCGGAGTTCCTCGCGGCCGAGGTCGCGCCCGCCGCGAAGAGCCTGTAGGGCATTGCCTTCACGGTGTCCCCGGGCGTCCACCAAAGGGGCCATCCGGGCGCGATTTCGCACACCGTTTACAGGCATTTTGCATTCCGGGGTGGGCGTTTCCGGCACTCTACTGGCCGTTCACTGAACAGGTCGCTTCGGTGCTGTCCGGCCCCGCGGAGGCGTCCGTTAAGAAGAGACAAGCATGAGGTACTTGAGGCCTGTCCCGAAGTCGTTCGAACGCGAAGCCCCGGCCCGCCCGGTGACGGTGGTCTCGGCAGAATCGCGTGACGTCGTCTACCTTGAAGATGATGCTTCGCTGGAGATCATCACGGCGGCGCTGAAGGCCTGGGGGCTGAAGGTCCGCTCCGAGCGCGAGGTGGACATGGCTGCCGCCAAGGCTTTGCCGCCAGTGGCAACAGCCGAGGCCTGCTGGGAGACGACGCGTCCACAGGCCGCCGCTCCGGGTCGGCTCGATAACGTCCTGTCGCCGCTCTGGCTGCCGATCCGGCGGCCAGTGGCCGGGAACGAACCGGTGGCCGCGTGGGGCTGGTTCGGGCGGGCGGCGTAGCAGCTCAGGCGGTTGCCGGCTCGGCGGACGGCTCATCCTCGGCGGGCTTGATCGCGCGCATCCAGATGTGCGCCTCTTCCATGCCGACCCAGTTGCCCCAGAAGCGTTCGCAGAAGTACTGGGCGCGGCCGTTGTAGTTCGCCAGCGTATCGAACACCTTGCCGGCGATGCGGCGCGCCCATTTTGGCTGCCAGGTGTCCGCGTTCATGTTGAAGTTGAGCTGCTGGCGGGTGATTTCGAACTTGGCCGGGTGGTAGTAGCCCCAGGCACGGCCATCGAAGGTGTTGGGGTCGAAGTATTCGAAGGTGGCGAGGAAGACACCTCGCTTGTGGGTCGGGTCTTTCCAGGTGACGTACTTCGACGAGCCGTGGGGAAAGCGGAGGTAGACGAGCGCGCCAGGCTTGCAGACGCGCCAGATCTCGCCCATGAACGCCATCAGGTCATCGACGTGTTCGACGATGTGGGAGGCCTGGATCTCGTCGATCGAGTCATCGCGGAGGGGAAGCGGCCGCATCACATCGCAGATCACATCGACGCCGGGGATGCGGGCGATATCGAAGCCGATGGCGCCGGGCTTCTTGCGGAAGCCGCAACCGAGGTCGATGACGACGCGGTGCGAGGTTGGGGTGGCCATGTGGGTGGATTATCACCGAGCGGGGCGTCAGGGGCACGAAGGCGCCGGGGCCGGGGATCATTGCACCGGTGGCGTCCTCACTTAACCTTAACCTGTACGTTAGGGTAAACTGACTGGGATGCTGGCCCCATCCACCCCCGGCCGACTTCGCGCCCTTGTCGCCCGGCAGTTCGGCTCGCTTCGGATCTACAACTACCGGGTCTACTTCCTCGGACAGATGGTCTCGCTCGTCGGCACGTGGATGCAAACGACGGCTCAAGCGTGGCTGGTGCTCCGGCTGACTGGCTCACCGCTGGCGTTGGGCACCGTCACGACACTGCAGTTCCTGCCGATCACCCTCTTTGCGCTATTTGGCGGCGCCTTTGCTGATCGGCTTCCGAAGCGGCGGGTGCTGGTCACCACCCAGGCGCTGGCGATGGCGCAGGCAACGACGCTGGCGATCCTCGTTGCGACAGGTACGGTGGAGCTCTGGCA
Source organism: Chloroflexota bacterium (assembly GCA_963169135.1). GTDB lineage: Bacteria > Chloroflexota > Dehalococcoidia > Tepidiformales > Tepidiformaceae > Amarobacter. The sequence goes on along the minus strand of CAUJEQ010000018.1, from coordinate 1,165 downwards.
CATCTACGTGCTCGCCCTGGCGTTGGGCACGGTGAACGCGTTCGACGGTCCGGTGCGGCAATCGTTCGCGGTGGAGCTCGTTGGGCGCGAGCAGGTCGTGAACGCGGTAGCGTTGAACTCGAGCGTCTTCAACGTGGCCCGGATCACCGGGCCGGCGGTGGCCGGCGTCACGATCGCGGTGATTGGCATCGCTCCGGCGTTTGCAGCCAACGCGGCGAGCTACCTGGCGGTGTTGCTGGCCTATGCGATGATGCGGCCGGCTGAGTTCCGCGCGGTACCGCGAAAGCCAGCCACCGGGAACATCTTCCACCAGATCCGCGAAGGGCTTGCCTATTCGTGGGGCACTCCCCCGGTGCTCTTCCTCTTCATCCTCCTGGCTGTCATCGGGACGTTCGGGTTCAACTTCACTGTCGTAATCCCGCTTGTTGCCGAGTTCGTCCTGAAGGTGGGCCCGCAACAGTTCGGGCTCCTCACGTCGGCGATGGGAGCGGGGAGCCTTGTGGCGGCGCTCGTGATGGCAGCCGTCGGCCGGCCGGGCCAAAAGGGACTTCTTCTGATCGCGACGGCATTCGTGGTCGTCCTGGCGGCTGTCGCCCTGTCCTCGGTATACGTCGTGACGCTCGCGTTGCTGTTCGTCCTGGGTGCGGCAGGCGTGTCGTTCTCCACCACCATCAACACGTCGCTCCAGGTGATGGTGCCCGACGAACTCCGCGGGCGAGTCATGAGCATCTTCTTCCTGCTGTTCGCCGGGTCCACACCGATCGGCGGCTTCCTGACGGGGTTCCTGGGCGAACACCTGGGCGTCCGGACCGCGCTCCTTCTCGTGGCCGGGGTCAGTGCCGGTGGCATCGTCCTGGCAGCCGCCTATCGCGTACGGACGCGTGCAGGCTCAGGAATTTCGCCGGATGGTGAACATGAGCAGGTTGGTACTCCCGGGACCGTGGTGGCCGTTCCGCCGGGACGCTGAGTGCCGCGAGCGGCATGGCCGCCGCCGGGCGCAGAGGGGACTCTGGTGGAAGTGGAACTGGGGTTTCGGGAAAGGGAAATGGTCGGGGTGACAGGATTTGAACCTGTGGCCTCTACGTCCCGAACGTAGCGCTCTGCCAGGCTGAGCTACACCCCGCCGACGCCGTAGGGTAACACGCCGGGGGCGCTTCGCGCTTGC
>CAUJEQ010000017.1 GCA_963169135.1 Chloroflexota bacterium | reverse complement strand
CACCGCCTCCGCGACCTTCCCCGTGAGCGCTTCGGACGCCCCCGCTGGTGCCCGCACCGCGGTCAGCGCTGCCGCCTTCGCGATCACGAGGTCCGCGTCAGCCGTCAGCAAGCCCGGCACCTTCGGGTCGGCCTGGTTCTGCTGCGCCGCGAGCATGTCGTCGTTCAACTGGTTCACCGCCTCGGCCAGTGCGTCCGCAGCCTTGAGCGCGTCTGCGTACCACGCCGCAAGCGGGTCCACCGTCGGTGCCGCCGTGGGGGAAGGCGTTAACAGCGCTGCCGCGGTCGCGGTCTTGCGGATGTCCTCGAACTCGTCTTCGCTGTCGCCGCCACAACCGCCCACCAGCAGCCCCGCAGCGGCAGCCCAGGCCACAACGATGCCCACAACCTCTCGCGAAATCTTCACGCGCTCAAACTACAGCAATCCGCCGTATGCGGATCACGGCTATCCGGTCTGGTTTCCCGTCCCCACCGGTCCACCAACGGCCGGCAGTGGTGGTCCCCTGGCACAGTTCGCGCCCTGGCGGTGCAGACTCTTCGCACATCCCCGCTACCTCGCCATTCGCCCACCGTCGACCGGGATGATCTCGCCGGTCAGGTAGCCCGCGTCTGCGCTGCACAGGAATGCCACCACTGCGGCGACCTCTTCCGGCTCGCCATACCGCCCCATCGGGTTGGTCGCGACCATGCGCTCCTTGGCCTCCTCGGGTGCGTCGGGATTCATGCCCCGCTCCAGCGCCCGCATCATCCGCGTCTCGATCGGCGATGGGCACACCGCGTTCACCCGGATCTTCGCTGGCGCCAGCTCCAGAGCCGCTGTCTTCGTCATCCCCACCACTGCGTGCTTACTCGCGCCGTAGGCGATGATCCCCGGAGTCCCGCTAAGCCCGGCCACCGAAGCCGTGTTCACGATCGTGCCGCCGCCCCCGGCCGCCATCACCGGCGCCACGTACTTCATCCCGAGCCAGACACCCTTCACATTCACCGCCAGCACCCGGTCGAACTGGTCCTCCGGGTAAGCCAGCATCGGCCCAATCCAGCCCTCGATCCCCGCGTTGTTGAAGAACGCGTCGATTCGCCCGAAGCGCTCCTTCGCGGCCGTTACGTATTTCTCCACGTCCGCCGCTTTCGTTACGTCGGCAGCGACAGCGATAGCGCTTTGGCCCGCTCCCTCCACCGCCGCGACGGTTTCCTCCAGCCCGCTACCCGGCAGGTCAACTGCCACCACATTCGCCCCTTCGCCCGCGAACCGCACTGCCGCCGCCCGCCCGATTCCTCCGGCCGCCCCGGTGATCACTACGACCTTGCTCGCAAACCGCTGTTCCATTGCTTTCCCCCTGAAGTGTGTAGTGCTACTCCCGGCCGGCCGCGGGCGCAACCCCGCTCCCCGCGACAACCACCGCCCGTGCCGGTCGTCCTCTGAGCGAGGAAGCGACGATCGCTGTGGATGACGCGATCGCCGCCACCAGGAACGCCACCCGGATGCCGTCGACCAGCGCACCCTCGGGCATGTCCGCCAGCCGTTCGGCACTGAACCCGGCCGATGCCGTCGAGACTGCCACCACGATCGCGCTCGCCATCGCCAGCCCCGTGGCGTTGCCGATGTTCCTGGCCGTGCCCACCGCCGCCGAGGCCGTCCCCAGCCGATCCCTCGGCACACTGCCCATGATCGCCGAGCTGTTGGGCGACATGAATATAGCGGTGCCGATCCCGATCAGCGCCAGCCGCAGGACCAGCATCGGCACTGGTGTCCCGGCATTGATCGTTGCCATCGAAAGGAGGCCGATCGAAACCAGCGCAATCCCGAACGTCGTCTGGTGCCGGAACCCGTACCGGTCCGAGACCCGCCCGCTCACCGGGGAAAGCAACAGCATCATGCTCGGCACCGTCGCCATCACCAGCCCCGTCCGCGCCGTCGAAAAGTCCTTCACTTCCTGCAGGTAGAACGGCAGCAGGAACGTCACCGCGGATTGGCCCGCGAAGCTCAGCGCCAGGCTCGAAACGCCAACGCTGAAGGCCCGCACCTTGAACAGCGCCAGCGCCACCACCGGGCTCACTGCTTTCGACTCGATCCGCAAGAACGCCACCAGCGCGCAAATCGCGAAAATCAGCAGCCCCAGGATCACGGGCGAACCCCACCCCCACGATTGCCCCCGGTTCACCGCCAACAACGCTGACGAGAGCGACGCGAACAGCGCGACCGCCCCCGGGATGTCCAGCTTCCGCGATGTCCCTGCCGGCAGCGGCTCTGAAGGACGGATGAACAGGAACGCCAGCGTCATCGCGATGATCCCGATCGGCACGCGCAGGTAGAAAATCGACTGCCACCCGAACAGGCCCAGCAACACGCCGCCGATGATCGGCCCCGACATCAGCCCCGCGCCGACGACCGAACCAGTTGTCCCCAGGGCCTGGCCGCGCTCCTCCGGCGGGAACGCGTCGGTAACGATGGCGTTGCCGTTGGCCATCGCCAGCGAGACGCCGATCGCCTGGAAGAACCGGTACGCGATCAGCTGCTCGATGTTCTGTGCGAAGCTCGCGATAGCCATCCCGAGCGTGAAGATCACCCACCCCGTGATGTACACCCGCTTCCGCCCATAGAGGTCGCCCACGCGCCCGGCGGTCAGCGTCAGGCCCGTCACTACCAGGCTCGAGATCAGCGTCGCCCATACCACCGTGTCCGGCGAACGGTCGAACTCCCGCGAGAGCGTCGGCAGCGCAACGTTCACGATGCTGAAGTCCATGGTCGCCATGAAGGTGCCGAACGCGACCGCGATCAGGCAGCGCCACTTGTAAGCCATCCGCGCGGATTATGGGGCCGCCCCGGAGTCCTGTCAGGTTGCCGTCCACCCGGCCGGGCTGCCCCTGTCCCGCGTCAGCGCTTCCGGGCGATGAGCATGCCCACTCCCGTCTTGCCCTCCACCGCAAGCGCCTGCCAGACCTCGCCCGGAGCCTTCTGGCGCACCAGTTCGGCCTCGCCCCAGCGGTCAGCAAACGCTTGTTCGAATGCCTGCTGGTCCTCCGGCGCCGGCGCCCGGTGCCCTGCCAGCACGAATGACCGGTCTTCCGCCAGGAGGAGGTCGAACCCGTTCGCGGCAAGGACCCCGGTGTACTCGGCCAGGGTGAACAATGACGGGAAGCCCCACTCCCGGGCCACGGCTGCCCAGTCCTCGTGGGAAAGCGCCGCCCGCGCTATCCAGTCGGTAAACGCGAAAATCCCCTCTGGCTTCAATACGCGCGCCACCTCCGCGACCACCGCCGGCTTGTCCATGTGGCACATCGCATCCTGGCTCCACGCCCCGTCGAGCGATTCATCGCGGATGGGCAGGTGCTCGGTCCGGGCGAGCACCCCATGGCAGCGAAGCCCGATGCCCTCCTGCCAGGCGGCCGCCCGCAGCGCGCGTTGCATCATCGGGTTCATGTCCACGCAGATCATCGTTGCCGAGAAGTGGCGGGCCACGACTCGGGCCGGCCCCCCGAGCGCCGAGGCGACCTCGAGCACCAGGCCCCCGCGCGGGAATCCGAAATGCGCCGCCTTCTCGACCAGGTTCACCGTAGCGATCTCGCGCCCCGGGTGGAGGTGCCCGCCCGCCGTGCGCAGTGTCCAGGCGACCCACGGCTCGTCGTAGATGTCCGCCACCGGGCGCAGAGAGAGATCCGCCGGACTGTCCATCGTTCCCTCCTCCGGGATGCCACTCGCCGCGGAATTCTACGCCCTGCACCCTCGCTCCGGAGTCCTCTCAGGTTGCCGGAACCGCCCAGCGCAGCTCCCAAACGCGCACGGGCTCATCGCTCCCCGGCATCGTTGCCTCCCCCCGGTCCGCGAACGCGAACCCCTTCCCGGCGGCCAGCTCTCTCACGACGTTTGCAACCAGCACCTCGCCGCCGTTTGCCATCGCTGCAATCCGCTCGGCGTTCACCACCACCGCGCCGAAGAGCTCGTCCCCCTCCGCAATCGGTTCACCCGCGTTGATGCCAACCCGCACGCGCAGCTCTACTGGCAGGTCCGCGCTCGCATCGGCCAGGTCGCGCTGCAGGTCCGCCGCACACTCCAGCGCCGACTGCGCTGTCGCAAACCGCGCCAGGAACCCATCGCCCGTTGAAAGCACCTCGATGCCCCCATGCGCAGCCAGCGCCTGGCGCGTGATTCGCTCGTGTTCGCGCAATACGATCCGCCCGCGCTCGTCGCCCAGCTTGCGGATGATGCCCGTGTGGCCCTCGATGTCCGTGTACAGGAGCGTGCAGAACCCCGAACTCAACACTGGATGCCTCGCGGGCAACTCCCCAATGTCCAGGAATTCGCAGAACGCCCGGACGATCTCCGCCGGCCCCTGGGTCAGGAAAAACAGCGACGTGCCGGGAAACGGCATGAGGCTCGCATCGGGGATCGAAGCCGCCAGCCGCCGCGCCGTCGCCGGGGGCGGCGCGTTGCCCTCCATCCGGTGAGCAACCATCACCGGGCAGCGCACCAGCGGCAGGCACTCCGCGATGTCCGCCTCCAGGTAGTCCTGCAGGATCGCCTCGTGGATAGCCGCACTCGATGACTCCCGCATGATTCGCGCAATCCGGTGCGCCGACGCTGCGTTGTCCCACCCCGCCACGATCGCGTGCGCCGCCGCTTCGCAGAACAGCCCCCAGTCCGTCACGCTCAGCTGGCGCAGCGCTTCGAACCGCGGCGTCCGCATATCGGTCCCCCGCTGCACCGCCATCCACAACACCAGCCGGCTCACCCGCTCCCGGTTGCGCGCCGCGAACGCGATCGCCGCCGGTCCCGCCTGTACCGGCGCAATCAGCCCGAAACGCTCGACTCCGGCGCGATCAGCGACCGCCCGCAGGTCCTCGACCATCGTCTCCAGCGAGTGCGTCTGCCCCTCGGCCGAAGAAAGCCCGCACCCCCGCGTGTCGTAGCGGATCAGCCGGAACTGCTGCAACAGTCCCGAGTACCAGGCATTGAAGTCCGGGTCCTGCCACTCCAGCTGAATATGTGTGAACGGCATGGTAGGCATCTGGATAACCGGCGGGCCGCTCCCGAGCGACCAGAAGGCGACACTCGCTCCGTCGGCCGTCAACGCGTACTGGATGCGCGGGTCCATGGCGGTGGATTGTACGCACCCCTGCCAGCGCGGGAGCTATCCAGGCCCCCCTGGAATCCCGCGGCTCCGCCATGGGGCTCCATCACCCCGGCTTTTGCACCAGCACTGGCCGCCCGCTTGTCCGGATCACCGCCTCGGCAACACTTCCCGCCAGCACATGCGAAATCCCGGACCGTCCGTGCGTGGCCATCACGATGACGTCCGCATCCAGCTCGTTTGCCAGCTCCGTGATGGCCTGGGCTGCGTTACCCGACCACTTCACATGCGCCACGCTCGCCGCCTGCGGGATCTCCTTCGCCGCGACCGCCTCCAGCCCCTCGCGTAGCTCGATCCCCTTTCGAGCCATCGCCTCGCCGTGGCTCTCAACCAGCCGCGGTGGTGGCGCTTGCACCGTGGTCTTCCCGACAGATGCCGCCGGCGGCTCTCCAACGACATGCTCCAGCCGCCCCCGCACATCCTTCGGGTCCATCACCCGCAGCAGGTGAATCTCAATCCCTGGCGACATCTCGATCAACCTGCGCACCGAGGGCATGATGCCCAGCGCAGTGTCGCTCCCATCCAGTGGTACTACGGCCTTCATGTGCGGTCTCCTCACATCGTCTTCATGGTACTTTCCCGCCGGTCTTCGTCCGCGTGAACCGCCAGGAGGGCCGGCTCTGCGGGCCATTAGTCTATCCCAGGCCACAGATCGTGATGAAGATCCGGCGCGATACCCCTTGCGAACCCGCTGAGTGAGTGCTAAAACTCATATCGGGTCGCGCTGGATGCTGTGTCCGCTCCACACATCCACCGGCCCCTTTTCTTTGCCTCGAAGCCCGGGTGGTTCCAACCCGCCTGAATCCGTACACTTTCACCCGGTATGAAGACGCTCCTCCTCCGCCTGGCCCTCGTCTCCGCCCTCGCTTTCGCGGCACTCGGCGCCATCGCCCCCGCTACCGCCGACGACGAAGGCACTCACTCCGTCTCCCAGGCCGGAGACAATGGCACCGACATCCTCCCCGTCACCCTCTGGTCGCTCGCCGGGGTGGCCGTTGGCGCTGTCGTCATGGGCACGCTCTACCTCTTCAAGCGCCGGGTCGGCGGCTTCCCCGAAAATCCCTCCTGGACAGCCCCCATCAGCGTCATGCGCTCCCGCGACCTCCCCGGCGATGACGCTGCCAACGGCCACGGCGGCACCCACGATGCTCACGGCGCCGGGCACGCCCCCGCCCACTAGCGCTCCCGCCTCCGCGGCCTCCGGGGGAACTCCATGCCCAAGACGCTCCGGGTTGTAGAATCCGACCCCCGCTGGCCATCCCTCTTCCAGGCTGAGGCCGCCCGCATCCGCGCAGCCTGCCAGGATCCGGCCCTCGTCATCGAGCATGTCGGGAGTACCGCCGTCCCCGGCCTTCCCGCCAAGCCCATCGTCGATATGGCCCTCTTCGTGCCTACCTTCGAAGCCGGCGAAGCCTACATCGACCCCATCCGCTCGCTCGGCTACGACTACCACGGCATCGCCGGCATCCCCGGCCGCCGCTACTTCGACCTTCCCAGCCCGGTCACCGGCGAACTCGACCTCTTCCACCTCCACATGTACCCGGCCGGTCACGCCGATGCCACCCGCCTTCTTGCCTTTCGCGACCACCTCCGGGCGAACCCGGCGGCCAGGGAAGCCTACGGTTCCGCCAAGCGCGAACTTGCAGCCCGCTACCCCCAGGACATCCTCCTCTACATCGGCGGCAAGACCGCGATCATCCGCCCCATCTACCGCGCCATCGCGGGTCTGCCCCCGGCTCCGGTCGAGGTCGTGCCCTACAACGAGGGGTGGCCCCTGGCATTCGAGGGCGAGGCTGCCCGCCTCCGCTCTGCGGTTGGCGAAGACTCAATCGGTGTCGAGCACATCGGCAGCACCGCTGTCCCCGGCCTCGCCGCCAAGCCCATCATCGACATGCTGCTCGCCGTCGAGGATTTCGATGCCGCCCGCCCGCTCGTCCGCCGCATTGAGGAACTCGGCTACTGGTACTGCGGCGAAAACGGCATCCCCCGCCGCCACTACTTCATCAAGGAAGACCATTCAGGCAACGTCACCCATCACCTCCACGTGCTCGAAGACTCCAGTCTCGAAGCGCGCAAGCACCGCCTCTTCCGCGACCACCTTCGCGCCCATCGGGCCGACCGCGACGCTTACGGCGAGCTGAAGCTCCGTCTCGCAGCCGCCTACGGCCAGGACCGGGCCGCCTACCAGGAGGGCAAGACGGCCCTCATCGAGCGCATCCTCCGCCATGCCGGCTGGGAGGGCGAAGTCCCCAGCGCGGAGCGCAATCGCTAACTACGAATCCCGCGCCGCATCCAGGTCCACGTTCTGCGTCGCCGCGTTCGCCCCGATGAGCGCGTCTCGCATTTGCCCGGCAAGATCAGCCATCCCGCCCGGCGAATACGGCACGAAGATCGTGTTCGCCCGCGACGACGACCCGATCTCCTTCACTGTGTCGTAGTGCTGCGTCATCAACACCAGCTGCATGATGCTCTCGGGCGTCGTCCCCGAAATGCTCTGGGCGAACTGGTCCACCGATTCCCGCAACCCGTCGATGATCGCCCGCCGCTGGTTCGCAATGCCCTGGCCCTGGAGGGCCTTGCTCTCCGCTTCGGCCTCCGCCGCCTTCACCTTCAGGATCTTGTCCGCTTCTCCGCGCTCCTGGGCCGCCTCGCGCAGCCGCTTCGCCGCGTTGATCTCGTTCATCGACTCTTTCACCTTCTTGTCGGGGTCGATATCCGTGACCAGCGCCTGCACGATCTGGTAGCCGAACTCGCCCATCTCGCCCAGGAGTTCCTGCTTCACGGCGATGGCCACCTCGTCCTTGCGCTCGAACACGTCGTCCAGCTCCATCTTCGGCACGCGCGCCCGCACCGTGTCGAACACGTACGCCGTAATCTGTACCGTCGGCTGGTCCAGCCGGTAGAACGCGTCGTACACCTGCTCCGGGATCACCATGTACTGCACCGCCACAATCGTGTGCACGAACACGTTGTCCAGCGTC